>CAZRCN010000039.1:0-18245 GCA_964598575.1 uncultured Victivallales bacterium
AACGTTTTACGCAGCCTACGCCCTTGACTTACCCACAGATTCTGCGGAAGACCCTAAAATTAAATCGCTTGCAGCCATGCACATCATTGTATAATCTGAAGCCGTATAGGGATGTCGGCACCTGCAAATTGCCTTCCCTTCGCGAACAAGGGAACCCAAGCACCTGCCCAAGGGGCCGAGCCCAGAAAACAGGAGGCAGTATGTTTAAGGGTTGGGATTTTCGGTTGCATTCCGCAGCCAAAACCGCGTGCTCGCCCGATGGCAGGGATATGCCCAAAGACACGTGCGCACGCTCTGCCTCCTCCCGGATCGCCGAAAGCGACTACAAGACCATACTGGATCAAGCGGGGGAAATCCTGCTGATCAGCGACAACGAGGGTAACCTTATCGAGGTCAATGCCGCGGCAGCAAATCAAACCGGCTACTCCCGCACCGAATTGCTTGCCATGAACCTGTATGATATCGATACCAACAGATCCCTGCAAAAGGATCGCCAAAACATCTGGCCCTTGCTCACCGACAAGGAATCCCTCCTGCTCCAGCGCACCCTCCGCCGCAAGGATGGGTCCGAATTCCTGGCCGAGATCCGCTTGTCGCAGGCATCCATCACCGGCGAAACCTGTATTGTCGCCCTGGCCAATGATGTCACGGAGCGCGTGCACAACCGCCATAAACTTGAGGAAAACGAACACCGGCTCGCCACGCTCATGGCAAACTTTCCCGGCATGGTATATCGTTGTCGCAACACCCCCGAATGGCCCATGCTCTTCGTATCGCGCGGCACCGAGACGCTTACGGGCTATACGCCCGAAACCTTTGTCGGTCCACATGCCCGGCCCTATAACGACATCGTGCACCCCGATGACCGCGCCAAAGTATGGAACGAAACCCAGAACGCTTGCAGCCAAAATCGCAGCTTTATTTGTGAATATCGCATCAGGACCGCCGACGGAACCCAGAAGTGGGTATGGGAGCAGGGCGCGGCCATCTCGTCTGACCAGGAAGACACAATCCTAGAAGGTTTTGTCATTGACGTCACCGAATACAAGGAGCTCGAGGATAAAGCCTTGGAATTGGCGGACATGGAGCAGAAAGTGCGTGACTACCAAAAAGAGGACAGCATCCGGCGCATCATGGGAGCCGTGGCTCACCACTTCAATAACAAGATGCACATCATCCTCGGCTGCCTCGATCTGACAGATGTTTCCAAGCAGAAGTTCGACATTGTCAAATTACGTCGCACCCTGGATCAGGCACGGACCTATACAGAGGATGCGGCCGCCCTTAGCCGCCGCATGCTCGACTGCCTGGGCCAGTCCCCCCTGAAGAGAATGCCTGTGGCCATTGATGCCATTTGCCAGGATGCCGTCGATCAAGTGGAACAAGAAGCACCACCACATATCTCCTTCATATATCGTGCCGAGGCTGGCATCTACGAAACCGTTGCCGATGGCAATGCCATCCAGACCGCACTGCAGAATCTTCTCCAAAATGCCACCGAGGCCCTTGGCACCTCTGCCGTGCAGATATCTCTTTCCAATCGTCCTTGCAACCGAACCGAGGCAGCCATCTGTTTCCCCGAGGGCTGGAAACCGGACGATATGCCCTACGCCTGGATCCACATCCAGGACGATGGCGAAGGCATCTCACCCACCATGACCCATCAGATTTTTGATCCCTTTTTCTCTACCCGTTTCCCCGGCCGTGGTATTGGCCTAACCGGTGCCTTGGAACTCATCCGAAGCCACGGTGGTTCGATTTGTGTCAAAAGCACCGAAGGCGTAGGTTCCACCTTCTGCGTTGCCATTCCCTTGCAACCGCCCACACCGGAGCATGCCCAGCCAACCTTGGAACCTCCCACCGTGGCACAACCCGGTTCGCAACCGGATACAGTCCTCATCGTCGACGACGAAACCCCCCTGCTGGATGTTGCCTCCATGCAACTAAAGAAGCTCGGTTACCGCGCCTGCAAAGCCACCCATGCCAAGCGCGCCCGGGAAATCTTTGCCAAACAGCACGACGCCATTGCCGCCATACTGATTGATGTGCGTATGCCGGGCGAATCCGGCTGGGATCTGGTGCAGTCGCTGCAATCTACCTATGACCAACTGCCCCCCTTCATCATGATGAGCGCAAACCAGACTTGCTTTACGCCACCGAGCCCCCATCTTCCACAACCCATCGGGTTTCTCAAAAAACCCTACCTTATGTCCGACCTTGCGGCACTTCTCCGCAAATGCCAGGCCGCTGAGTAATGCCGCAAAGGTAACGTACGCGTTACAAATCAGCAGGTAGCCTTACAGTACGCCATACTGGTTTTCTTGTGGGTGCGCGTGGAAAGCAGAACGCTTCCTCCAGATAATCCGCAGGCTTCCGAAAGGGTCTGGAACCGATGCAGCAAATCATCCTGGCTGCGTGCATGGAGCATGGCGTACAGATCAAAGGGGCATGCTTCCTTTCTTGGCCTCTGGTAGCAGTGAGTCACCTCGGGGTATGCTGCCAACAGCTTTCCAGCCACAGACACATCGCCCTCCACCGGCCACACACACATGCCATTATACCTGAATCCCGCCCGCCGATGGTGCAGCACCGGTGCCACCCGACGCAGCACCCCTCGTTGCTGCCAGCATTGCAGCTTTGACAGCAGCACAGTCGGTGCCATACCGAGTGCATCGGAAAGCGTGGCAAAAGGATCCGCCGTAATCTGCAAATGCCCACTCATCCGCCTAATCATACGGCGGTCGCAGGCGGAAAAAGGTGCCGCATCCGCCACGGCAGCAGGGGCGGCAGGGGCGACAGGTTTTACTGGCAACTGCCCGCGATCGGGATCATCGCGTACATCAAAAAAAACCTCGACCTTGAATCGTTGCAGGGCAGGCAGGCAATACCATGTGACGCCTTCCAGTTGTTCCTCCAAGTGCACCATCTCATCAGCATACGCTGCTTTCGGTACGGTAATCGTAAACCATAGGGTTGGGTATGCATGCCCACCCCTTACAGGCACACGCGTATAGCAATGGGTTACCCCCGGATGGCGGCAGAGAACCGCAGCCAGCGCATGATGCCGCGTCCCGGGGGGGGCCACCACCGCACACAGCGTGCTTCGATACCCTAAGCGGTCTGCGTCAAACACACCGCCAAACCGGCGTATCAGGCCGCCCGCATAGGACCGTTGCAGCATACAAACCACATCCGTCTCGGGCATCGCCAGTCCCCGGAAGGGATGCTCCTGCAAGGCAATGCCTCGTTGTAATACCGTTAGAACGGTACGCTCCGCACGACGTAACTTCATGGTAGTGCTCCACTGCAAGCATGGTCTCTCGCGGGGCAGCCCGCAAACGGATCCAGAGCACGCATGCGTTGAAATACCGGTGATGTCTGATACAAATGCGCAAAGGCAAAATCGGCAGAGCGCAGATCCCCGCAAGCAACATCCAGAAACCCACAGGGCTGCAAGATGCCTGTGTGCGAAATAAACACAAAACCCCGCCCGCCCATGCACCCCTGAAATGGCGGCTGCGACACACCGGGTTTGGCAGGCAACCGGACATGCCGGAACTCGGGCATACAGGTTGTTCGCACCCGTATCGGCGCTTCTTGCTCTTGTCGCGCTATCCAGCGCAAAACCTTGTCTCGTGCTTGCGGCGCTAACACCTCGTCCGACATTTGCGCTCCGCGTCCCGTCGGTACCAAAAAGAAAAAATCGATTGCCATGGCTCCCAGCTTGATGGCATGTGCCAGGATTTCGGGTACTTGCTGCACATTCCGGGTGCAAACGGTAGTATTGATCTGGAACGGCAATCCCGCTGTACGCGCTACCGTCAGCCCTGCCAGCGTCTTTTCAAATGCGCCCGGCACCCCGCGAAACGCATCATGCGCCTCAGCCGTGGCAGCATCCAAACTCACACTGATGGCCATAACGCCACTCGCCTGCAACTTGGCAACAACCGGTTCGGTAAGCGTATGCCCGCAGGTTGCCAACACCACTCGGCAGCCATGACTTGTTATTGTTGCTGCAAGATCAAACACATCCGGTCGCAGAAGCGGTTCGCCGCCCGTCAGGATAAACATCGGCTGGCAAAACCGGGTGATAGCTGCCACCGTTCGAAGGCATTCCTCCGCCCGCAATTCCTGCTCATACCCTGAATCCATCGCGGCACCACGACAGTGCCTGCACTGCAAAGTACAGCGGCGCGTAAGCTCCCAGGCTATGATCGTTGGCTTCATCCCGCAATCTCCTCATCCGTCAGATAGCAAGCCGGATCCACGCCCCAGAATGTACCCGTCGCTGCCAGCGCACGCGCCCGGAAATTGCCGCCACACACCGCCAGAAAACGACAGGTCTTGCATCGGCCCGTCACATGCAACGCCTTGTTCCGCAGCTCCCCCAGTACGCGGCCGGCAGGGTGAAACCACATGTGGCTGAAAGCCCGCTCCCGCACATTCCCGACGGGAACCTCCCGTAAAAAAGGATCAGGATATACGGTTCCATCCCACCCGACACAACCGATACCACTCCCGCTGCTATTACCCCCATTCCGCTCCAGGAGCTTCATCACATGCTCGGCTTGGTCTACCCGCCCTTCCTGCAACAGACGCAAATATACATAGGGCCCGTCGCAATGATTATCCACCGTCAGTACTTCCTTGGGCATGCCGCGCTTATGCAAATCTGCCGTACGATCCATAATCAGGGCAACGGTCTGTCGCGTTTCCTGCGGCGTCAAGGCAGCCTGCATCATGTTTTTACCGCGTCCACTGTAGACCAAATGATAGAAGCATACGCGTGGAATATCCATCGCCTCCAGCAACGCAAAGATGCCGGGCACATCCCCGACATTGTGTCGCGATATCGTGAACCGCAATCCCACCTTCAACCCCGCCCCTTGACAAGCACGTATACCTGCCAAGGCATCCTCAAAGGCCCCTGCATGCCCACGAAAACGGTCATTCGTCTCTTGCAGTCCATCCAGGCTGATCCCGACATAGGCTAGACCAACATTCTTAAGACGCTGCGCAACGGCCTCTGTTATACGCGTCCCATTCGTCGAAATCACCGTTCGCAGCCCCTTGGCCGCGGCATAGTCTGCAAGTTCCGGCAGATCTGCGCGACACAATGGTTCCCCGCCCGAAAACAACAAGACTGGCACACCAAACGCCGCCAGATCATCTATCAGTCCTCGGCCCTCGGCATGGGACATCTCATCGGGTGCTGCCTGGCAACCAGCCTTGGCATAACAGTGCAGGCATTTCAGGTTACAGGCCCGCGTGCAGTTCCAGACCACCACCGGCTTCCGCTCAGATGCCATGCCCTGCGATGGCCTCTTCCCCCGCGGCTCACCATAGCGCAAAGCATCCGAGGGCTCTACGGTGCCACAATACAACTTCGATATCCCGATCATGTCTTACGTCCTCGCCTTCAGGCGGTAATACAACTGCCCTGCAGATACAACCCGTTCCAGGGTGCCAAGACAAACCTGTGCCTCCAGTTCCGACTCGACCAGCGCTCTATCGCGTCC
This sequence comes from uncultured Victivallales bacterium, assembly GCA_964598575.1. GTDB lineage: Bacteria > Verrucomicrobiota > Kiritimatiellia > UBA8416 > UBA8416 > T3Sed10-140. The sequence goes on from CAZRCN010000039.1 coordinate 5,520, forward strand.
CAACCCGGAGGCAACCTGCTCCGCCGTGCAGGCACGACGCGCAAGCAACGGTTGCCACTCCGACCGTTTCAACGGGACAGAATCGGCCAGCACCCCAGATGGCCGCTGTGCCGCAATGACACGTGCCTGCGGCCCGAAATAAGCAGCAAACGCCAACATCTTATCTGCCGGCACCGCTTGGGCTGTGGGATCCGCCGGCGGACGAGCAACCGTATTCAACTCGATCTGATCAGCCGCAATCCGCTCCGCGCAGGCTGCAATCCGTTTCACGGCATCGGCCGTATCATTGATGCCCGCCACCAGCATTACCTCTAACCGCAGCTCACCCTCAAATTGCTGCCGGAATGCTACCAGCCCTTCCAGCAAAACGTCGAACCGAACCCCGCGAGCAGGATGATTCAGCTGCACGAGCGATGCATCATCCCAGGCACCCAGCGAAACCTTGACCAGATCCGCCCGCGCTGCATCACGCCGCACATCCGGGTCATGCATCAAACTTCCGTTACTGAGTATCGCAACCGGCAAGGGTCCCAGCACATGTACCAGATCAATGACCCCACCAAACGCCGTGTGTAGCGTCGGCTCCCCCTGCCCCGCCAGCGTCACAATGTCCGCATCAGCTCCCGCGGCAAACCACGCACGCAATTCGCGCTCCACTTCCGCGAACGGAACATATTCCCTGCGCGCGGATGTGCAATGCGTTGTCCGTCCAACCTCACAAAACACACAGTCAAAACTGCAATATCGCCCCCCCAGCAGGTCTACCCCAAGCGAGCGGCCTAACCGGCGGGACTGCACCGGACCAAAAAGATGCTGGAACGCTTTCACCCAGATGCCTCCGCACTACCAAATGCACTCCCTTTTGACACAAAAAAACCGCACAGCGGGTAGCTGTGCGGTCCGTAGATCCCGAGCGGCATCAGCCTGCGCTGATCGCATCGACCGGACATTCCGGCTCGCAAGCACCACAATCCACGCACGTGTCGGCGTCAATCACGTACTTTTCCTCACCCTCGCTGATCGCTTCCACCGGACAAACCGGCGCACAATTCCCGCACTTTGTGCAGGCGTCGCTAATTACATATGCCATATCGTATCTCCCTGTTTGAGTTCTCCAACTTTTACCCCGCTCCCTACGAAACGGACGACGCCGTCTTTTCTACCCTCGCGCAAGGCTTCCGTCAAGCACAATCGGTCCCCGTCAGGCCGTCAGCATCAGTACCGATACGTATCCGGCTTGAACGGACCGTTTTGCGGAATCCCCAGGTAGCGCGCCTGCTTCCGGCTTAATTGATCGAGTTTGACGCCCAGCTTCCCCAGATGCAGATGTGCGACTTTCTCATCCAGCTCCTTCGGCAGTACATACACCCCGTTTTCGAGCTTTCCCTTCTTTTCCACCAATTCAATCTGTGCCATCGTCTGACAGGTAAAGCTATTGGACATCACAAAACTCGGATGGCCCGTCGCACACCCCAGATTCACCAGACGTCCGCGCGCCAGCACGATCAACCGTTTGCCGCGGGGCATATCGACCACATCCACCTGCGGCTTGATCTCGGTCCAGGGATATTTTTCCAGCTTCTCAATTTGGATTTCGCTGTCAAAGTGCCCGATGTTGCAAATGATCGCCATATCCTTCATGCGGCGCATGTGCTGAATGGTGATCACGTCGCAGCAGCCTGTCGTCGTCACAAAGAGATCACCCTCCTCACAGGCGCGTTCCATCGGCATCACTTCATAGCCTTCCATGGCTGCCTGTAACGCACAAATCGGATCGATCTCCGTGACAATCACGCGTGCGCCTTGCCCCCGGAGAGACTGACAACACCCCTTGCCGACATCACCATACCCGGCCACAACCGCAATCTTGCCGGAAATCATGACGTCGGTCGCACGACAAATCCCATCAATCAGGGAATGACGGCAACCGTACAGATTGTCGAATTTTGACTTGGTAACGGCATCGTTGACGTTAATCGCGGGAAACAGCAACTCGCCCTTTTCAGCCATCTGGTACAACCGATGCACGCCGGTCGTGGTTTCTTCTGATACGCCGATGATATCCCCGGCAATCCGATGAAAACGCTGCGGATCGCGTTTTAGCGACTTCTTGAGCTGTCGCAGCAACACACCCTCTTCCGTACTGCCCGGCTTTCGATCCAGGACGGAGGGATCTTCTTCCGCCTTGTACCCAAGCTGAATAAACAACGTCGCGTCGCCGCCGTCATCTACGATGCTGTTGGGGCCCAGTCCATCCCCCCAATCAAGAATACGATCCGTATAGGTCCAGTACTCCTCTAACGTTTCGCCTTTCACGGCAAACACCGGAATCCCCGTTGCGGCAATTGCTGCCGCGGCATGATCTTGCGTCGAGTAGATATTGCAGCTCGCCCAGCGCACATCAGCACCCAGGGCTGCCAGCGTCTCGATTAACACAGCCGTCTGAACCGTCATATGCAGCGAACCCGCAATCCGCATCCCCGCAAAGGGTTGCTGGTGACGATACTCTTCCCGAATCGCCATCAACCCCGGCATCTCTTCTTCTGCCAGCTCAATCTCCTTGCGCCCAAAATCCGCCAGTCCCAAGTCCGCTACCACAGACTCCTGTGCGACCCCACGCTTCTTTGTCTTCTTCTTTACCATGTCTCTACCTATTCTTTTGTCGGTTTCTTTGCGCTATAATGGCCGCATGAGCCGTCTTACCCTTACGCCAGCGCTTCTTTTAGCGCTTTAGCCTTGTCCTTGCGTTCCCACGTAAAACGCGTCAGGTTCTTATTATGGCCAAAATGCCCATAAGCTGAGGTTGCCTCGTACACCGGACGCAGCAGGTTTAACCCCGCAATGATCTCGGCCGGTTTCAGCCCAAAGACCTGCCGCACGGCCTTACCGATATCCTCGTCGTCGTACCTACTCGTCCCAAAGGTATTCACCAAAACCGATACCGGGTCCGCAAAGCCAATGGCATACGCCAACTGCACCTCGCAGCGTTTGGCCAGCTTCGCAGCGACAATGTTCTTGGCAACATACCGCGCCATATACGTCGCACTACGATCCACCTTGGATGGATCCTTGCCCGAGAAGGCACCGCCGCCGTGCCGGCCCATTCCGCCATACGTGTCGACGATGATCTTCCGGCCTGTCAGACCACAGTCGCCCTGGGGGCCTCCAACGACAAATCGGCCGGTCGGGTTCACCAAAAAACGCGTTTTCTGCATCAAATCCGCCGGTAGCGTCTTGTAAATGACTTCTTCCACTACGCCTTCCCGCAAGGTCTTGTGGGTGACATCCGGTGTGTGCTGCGTCGAAACGACGACGGTATCTACCCGGTAAGGGCGTCCATCCCGATACTCAATCGATACCTGCGATTTACCATCCGGCCGCAAAAACGGCAATGCGCCGCTGCGTCGCGCCTCGGACAAGGCCCGGGTCAAAGCATGCGCATACATGATGGGCATCGGCATCAACTCGGGGGTCTCATCACAGGCATAGCCAAACATCATCCCCTGATCTCCGGCTCCCTGCTCCTTGTACAAGCCCTTGCCGGCCGTTACACCCTGCGATATGTCGGGCGACTGACGGTCCAACGTTACCATGACCGCACAGCTATCCGCATCAAATCCTGCCATCGGGTCCGTGTATCCGATCTTACGTACCTTCTCCCGTACAATGTCTGGATACGGCACGCTCAGCGCGCTGGTGATTTCCCCCGCCAACACAACCAGCCCCGTCGAAACCAGCGTCTCGCACGCCACCCGTGAGGCCGGATCCCCGGTTAAATGTGCATCCAACACCGCATCCGAAATACCATCCGCCACCTTATCAGGATGTCCCTCCGTGACGGATTCCGACGTGAAGATATAGCAATCGTTCATACGTACCCTTTTCTCCTGCCGCTAACGGCTTCTACTGTTCCTCTTACTCCTTTACTCACGAACAGCTACCGAGCCAGGCATGCGTATCTTACGTTTCCCATAATAAAAACTTACAAGGCCTTGCATGCATTTGCCGACAAACTGCATTCGTGTAGTAACAGATCGCAACATATTTTCCAACAGCTTTCTTATGCGGGTTTTGCCACTTGTTGCATCGCCTCGACCGTAAACCCGAAGGTAAACTGCCCCGGTTGCACCTCATACTGGGGCAGGGTCTGGGGACCGCAGCTTCCGGTGCCTAGCCCCCGCTGGGCGGCATCCAGATTCAGGATCACCTCGGCGCGAGGTGTAAGCTCGTGCGTATGAAAGGCCGCAAACAAATCGTCAGCCGTGAAATGACTGACCGAACAAGCGATGGGCTTATGGGAACGAAAACATACAGCATGTGTATCATCGCGCAACTGCAGCAACCGCACATCCAGCTTATTCCCATGCTCTTGCGGTAGGATATAGGGCACATATTGCTCCTGCACCGTACTTTTGTACAAGCCTAGTGGCGCGCCAGCTTTACGGTCGCAATAACTCTCGTGCGGGCCCCGGCCAAACCACATCAATTCCTCGAGCCCGGGCACCAGTTGCATCGTAACGCCCACACGCGGTAAAAGAGGTAATTCACCACGGCATACAATCTGATTCCGCACATCGATCCGTCCATCAGGCCCCATGGTATATGTCTGCGTATGCGCAAATCCCCCCCGCCGATCGCGCCCATACACAAGCTGCCGCATCACGATCTTGACTGTCTGTCCGCGCCGCACCAGCGCTACCTCCGGCTCGTCCCGAACAAGCTTATGCAAACCGGCCTCGATCCACCGCCCTAATGGCTTGTTTTTCTGTCCCGACCAGCGCTTGATACCATCATTATCCGTCGCCGCGCGCCACACCTGTAGTTTCGGCCCCTGCGCCAGCAACGCCCGACCGCTTACTTGCAGCGAAACCCATTGCCCCTGCCGCCGGTCAAACACCACTTCCTGATTCCCCCGGATGACCCGGATGCGCTCCTGCTGCTCTTCCACCACCGGATTGCTGGGCACCCCATTGCTTGTGCCCTTGGCCCGTGCCGGCTTGCGATCATTCTTTCCGAGCACAAATTGCTCCCAGGCCACTTCGTGGCCCGCGTCACACCACGGCATCTTCCGTCGCGCTACCAGCCGAACCGTCAACAAACCAATTTTCCCCGGCCCTACTTTCACCTCTCGCAACGGCAAGGATATGCGCTCGCTCGCCCCCGCTTGTGCGGTTAGATCCGGCAAACGCCCCTTTTGCACCACCTTACCGTTGATGCTGCAGGTCCACGCACCCCGCAACCAACCCAAATCTACAAAATCCTGCTCGTTACGGATCCGTAAGACACCCTTTGCAAAAGAAAAGGCCACCGGCTGGAACACCTTCTTACACTCGTACATGCCGGGGTGCGGCGTCCGATCCGGCCAGATCATCCCATTGATGCAAAAATTGGCGTCATGCGGCTCATCCCCGAAATCGCCGCCGTACGCCCAATAATAGTCGCCGCCCGGCTGATGGCATGCACGTCGCGCGGCCTGCAAGGCCTCGCCTTTCAACCCCGACAGATCCTGCCCATCGGATGTGGATGCGTCCCGCTTCCGCAGAATCCCCTGATCCACCCAATCCCAGATAAACCCGCCCTGCAATCCGTGGCATGTCCGGATCAAATCCCAGTACTCCTTCATATTCCCGGTACTATTGCCCATTGCATGTGCATACTCGCACATGATGAACGGTCGATACTCGTGCTGGGAAACCCGGTCGGCATGCTGCTTCAACACATCGACACGCGGGTACATCGGCCCAAAGATATCATTGCTGCGACTGCCGGCTGTATCAAAACAGTTCCCCCCCTGATGCCACCCCGGCTTCAATGCCCCCTCATTGTGCAGGAACCGCGAACCATCATATGCCCGGATTGCATCTGCCAACCGGTCATGGTTCTCGCCGTAACCACTTTCATTTCCCAGAGACCACCCAATGACGCACGGATGGTTCTTGTCCCGCTGCACCATGTTCATGCCCCGCTCCAGAAATGCCTGCGACCAACGCGGATCCCGGCAGAGGGTGGCATAATTGTCATGGCTTTCAATGTTGGCCTCATCCAGCACATAGATGCCGTATGCATCGCACAAATCATAGAACAGCGGATCATTCGGATAGTGCGAGGTACGCACCGCGTTAAAATGAAATTGCTTTAAGAGCCGGATGTCCTGGAGCATCGTCTCACGCGGCACAACTTTGCCCAATGTGTCATGATGATCATGCCGGTTCACCCCCTTGATCAGAACCGCCTTGCCGTTGATCCGCAGCTCGCGGTCCTTCACTTCAATCGAGCGGAACCCCACCTGGCAGCTCGTGATCGCCAGGGTCTGGCCCCGGCCACGCTTCAGCACAACCACCAGTCGGTACAAATGCGGCTGCTCCGCCGACCAGGCATCCGGCTTGCGAACCTGCACCTGCTGATCCCATTCATACTGCTGTATCCGGTACGAGGCCGACACCGGCCCCGACAAAACCGCCACTTGCCGGTTCTTGCGATACAGCAATGCCTGCACCGAAAGATCCTCGGTCGGCTCCACCGTGAACCCCAGCTTTACCTTGACCCGCAGAATACCATCACGATACGCATCATCCAAGGCAGCCGTGGCAAACACATCCTGGATATACGCAGGCTCCGTCGCATACAAGTATACATCACGATGGATACCGGCCATCCACCAGTGATCCTGGTCTTCCAGATACGAACCATCCGAATACCGTATCACCATTGCCGCCAACACATTCTTCCCTGGCTTCACATAGGGGGTGATGTCAAATGCCGCCGGCAAGCGCGAATCCTTACTCATGCCCACAGGCTTCCCATTCACATATACGTACAGCATGCTCTCCGCACCCCCCACATGCAGCACGATCCGTTTGCCTTTCCACGCTCGTGGCAGCCGGAATGCCTTCCGGTACAGCCCCGTCGGGTTATCCGCTGCCGGCACATGCGGCGGATCATTCTGCCACGGCATCTGTACGTTTGTGTAATGCGGCTTGTCGTACCCCTGCATCGTCCAGTTACCCGGAACCACTATCGGCGCAAACTGATCCTCCGCGCTCTCCGGCTCGCAAAAATCCGGCGGAACGGATTCCGGGTTTTGCACCAACCGGAACTGCCACGTCCCATTCAAGCTCTGGAACCACGCCGATGCCTCGCGATCCCCCCGGCGCGCCTGCGGAATCGTTTCATACGGATAGAGGGTTGCCCTCGCAGGCAAACGGTTCTCTTGCGTCAGTTCCGGTTGTTCCCACGGCCGCGTAAAGAGTTCTTTGGGCTTCATCGTTATTTTCCTCTTCTTCATTACAAACCTCTACAAGCATTCCTGTCCTGGAACGTGGGTCTGATCAATAGGTATACCGCTACAAAACCACTTCCCGGCCCTCACGGGCAGAGCTGTAGATCCCATCTAGAATCCGCTGCACCGTCAAGGCCTGCTCCCAGCTCACAAGCTGCTCGGCCTTCCCTTGCAACACATCGGCAAAATGCTGATAGCGGGAACAATGGGGAAACGGCAGCGTGTCCGACGCTGCTAGTTCGATGTGCTCATACCCATCCGGACCCGCATGGTGCATGCGCACAGGATACAGCGTTGCTCCCGCTTGGGTGCCATACAGCTCCACATCCTGGCGATTGCGTTCCGCCTGATGCAGCATCCACGATGCTTCCAGTTGGACCGTGGCCCCATTGCGCATGCGAATCAAAGCCGTCGCAAAATCCTCTACGTTGTGGGCGGCTCCTGCTTCCTGCACTTCCGGCAACTGCGGCGCCAGTTCCGCATAGGTTGCCGCTGTCACGCTGACAGGCTCGAAATTATCCATCAAATACAGGCAAACATCCAAAAGGTGTACCCCGAGATCAATCATCGGCCCGCCCCCCGAAAGTTCCTTGCGGCTGAACCAGCTCCCTACCCGCGGCGTCCCATTCCTGCGCAGCCAGTACGCCTTGGCATGATATATATCCCCCATCGTCCCCGCGGAAACGGCCGCCTTCAAAATCTGGGTATCCCGGTTAAACCGCTGATTCATGCCCATCATGAACGTCACCCCGCTGGTGCGGGCCTTGTCAACGACCCGCTCGGCATCCGCCAGGGAAAGCGCAAAAGGCTTATCCAGCATAACCGGTTTACCGGCCGCAAGCGCCTCCATGGCCGCCTCGGCATGGAATGCATTCGGAATCACGATGCTGACGGCGTCTACATGCCCATCTGCCAGCAACGCCTCCATCGAACTGTAAGCATGGGGGATTGCGAAATCTGCCGCAAGCGCCTTGGCCTTGACGATGTCTACATCGGCCACCGCCACCAAGTCCACATTCGGAGCTGCCGTATAGCCCCGGGCATGATCTCGACCCCAGCCCCCTGCTCCAACTAAACCCACCCGAACCTTGTCCATGTCGTCTCCTTCCCTATGCCTTCAACATTGTTTTGCTCTATGCACATGAGAGAGCAGGGCGAAAAACGAGAGAAAAAAAGAAACCCACGCTTTCTGCGCCCCCCAGTGAATCGCCGGATCACTTGTATGCCCCATACGTGCAAAGCTCAAGTAAATCCGAAAAATTATGCCAAGGCGCGTGTCCCGCACCTGACAAAACCCGGCATTGTCACCCAACGAAATTTACGCTAGGTTGCTTGCATTCTAATAACCCCGCAGGAGAACAGGAGCACCCATGCCAACAACCGACCTGAAAGCCGCCTACAAAACGATTATGGATGATCACTTCCCGCCCCGGATGGAAATCAGCTTCATCGGAGAAGATGATACCCGCCAGACGCTTTGTTACGAAAAGGGGGTCTGGCGGATTGATGGCGTCGAAAAGGGGCTACGCTACGGCGAAAACCCCGGGCAGGAGGCTGCGCTCTACCGCCTCGTGAATGGCAGCCTCACACTTGGTGAGGTTACCTCCATTCAGCCTGGTCGCTACTTGGCCTCAGACGTCGAATTGCTCCAATCAGGGAAGCATCCCGGTAAAACCAACCTGACGGATGTCGACAATGCCCTTAATATCCTGCGCTACCTCATGGATACACCTTGTGCCGTCATCGTAAAACACAACAACCCCTGCGGCGTCGCCAAGGCCGAGACCCTCCCCGATGCCTATCAACGCGCCAATATGGCGGACCGCCTGGCCGCCTTTGGTGGAGCCATCGCCCTCAACCGCCCGGTCGACCTTGAAACCGCCCAATTGATCAACGACAACTACGCCGAGGTTGTTGCTGCGCCCGATTTCGAAGAGGGCGTCATGGAGATCTTTGCCACCAAAAAGAATCTGCGGGTCATGCGGATCCGCAACATCAGTCGCCTCGCGCAATATGCCACCCATCGATTTGTAGACTTCAAATCCCTGATGGACGGCGGATTGGTCGCACAGTGGTCCTACCTGCCAGAGGCACGGCAACCCGATCAATTCCTCAAGGCCCGAACCGAATACAAGGGCCAGACCTACGAAGTTGAGCGTACCCCCACCCCGCAGGAGCTCGATGACATGACCTTCGGTTGGCTCGTTGAGGCGGGCGTTACCAGCAACTCCGTGCTCTACGTCAAGAATGGCGTCACGGTTGGAATCGGAACCGGCGAGCAGGATCGCGTCGGCGTCGCCCAAATCGCCCGCGACAAAGCATATACCAAGCTGGCGGACCGCCTCGCCTGGGAGCAACGTGGCAAGCCCTACAACCTACTGGATGCTCCGGAAGCACGCGCCGCCATCGACGAGGCCGTGGCCGCCTGCCACGGTGGACTCGAAGGCAGTTGCATGGTCTCAGATGCCTTCTTCCCGTTCCGCGATGGCATTGAGGTCGGCCTGCGCGAAGGGGTGACATCTATCATCCAGCCGGGCGGGTCCCTGCGCGACTACGAAGTCATCCAAGCCTGCAACGAATACAAGGCCACTATGTGTTTTACGGGCCAACGCAGCTTTAAACATTAAATTGGCTGGAAAGGATCCGGACACCACACCGAACCATCATCATGAACACTCGGCATCATGTAGGGAATAAGCGCCTCGCAGCCAAGCAGGCCGGTACCCCGGTGCGGTACTTGCTTGGTGTCCTCGCGTGCATAGCGGGCAGCCCCATCCTGCAACCGGCATGGGCCCGGACCGCTCCAGCCAGCTCACGGCAGGAGAGCCCCGATCCAGCGGCAACGCCAGCACAAGGACTGCGCATACAACTCGCAGCACCTCTTCAAGGCGGCTCTATCCAAGTCCTGCTGTTCAACTCCGCCGAAGGATTTGAGGACTTCCAGGCGCCTGTCGCGACCCATCGCATACCCGCTACCGGACAAACAAGCGTGACCGTCCCCGGCATTCCGGCCGGCGAGTACGCGCTTCTCTTATTTCATGACGAGAACGATAACGCACAACTCGACCGTAACTTTATCGGCATTCCTTCGGAGCCCATTGGGTTCTCCAACGCATACCGTCCCCGCGGTGCCCCTACCTTCCAACCCGCCCGGTTTCAGTATAGCCCCGATGCTGACCAGCCCGTGTTTATGCAGGTAGCACGCCCGCTCGGCGAACGCGGACGCATCGGCGCTGGGATCGGTATCCTTACGCGCAGTAGTCCCTACCGCCAATCCAATAACAATCCGTACACGGTAATACCGGCCCTCGTCTACATCGGCAACCGTGTCCAAATCACGGGCCCCTATGCCCAAGCGGGTATGCTTGGCCGTGGCAATACCCGTTTGGCCGCCACTCTCTCCTACCGCCAAGCAGTCTATGAGGCATCCGACAGTAGCTTTCTTACCGGCATGCAGGACCGAGAAGACACCGCCATGCTAGGATTGAGCCTGCAAGTGGACACCGCCGCTGGCTTTGATCTGGAAGCATCCTTCCAGTACGACATGCTCGGACGTATCGATGCAGGCGAAGCCAGCCTCTCGCTGGCCCGACCTTTTCCCTGGGGGCGTGTACGCATCACCCCCTCGATCGGGTTGCATTGGCTCCAACAAGACCTAGCCATGCATGACTACGGGGTATCCAGCAGCGAACAAACCCCCGAACGACCAGCCTACCGCCCGGATGACGCTTGGAACCCGGAAGCCGGTCTCGGACTCTTTGCTGAAATAACCCCCGAAATTACCGGGGCCGTTTTCGGCTCCATCGAGTGGCTCGACAGCGAAATCCGCAACAGCCCCATCGTAGCCGATTCCTACGTGCTGCAGGGAACGGCCTTCGTAGTCTACATGTTCTAAAACGCCACCCCTGGCAACGGCCCGTCAGGCAGCAGATAGCGGCAGCTGCGCCAGTGGGGCAGCGCCCAATGCCAGCAGGTCCGCATTGGCAGCATGCTCCACCGTAAAGACCGCTCCGCCTGCTGCAAGCGTCTCCCGGCTCAATGCCTCCATGCTGCTCGACGGGGCGGCATACGGAACCACCAATACATCACTCATTTCAGCAACCAGCCGATTGCGCACCCGTGCCTGTTCCCGAGTGATCCGCTTCACCGTCGCAGCAAACGGCGATACCACCAGCAGCCGACCCTCATCCACTGCGCGTTGACTATCCGCCAATTTGTCAGGCAGGCGCTGCAGTAGTCCTCTTGCCAGGCACCAGATATGGGGATGGGGCGATGACAACAGGATGCGCATACATTCCTGCTCCATCGGCGCATGAAAGCCGCTCATCACCGTCACGCCTTCGGCCCGCAGGCGCTGACACAAATCGTACGTCTCCAGCACAATTGCACCCGGACACTTCACCGAACACAGCAGCCCCACCTTCCAGCGCTGCAGGATGTCACGATTCCCCAGCATGTGCAGCGAGTCCATCATCCTCTTCTCCCCGTAACAGATTATCCCAAACATCTCCTCCGCCACCCGGCATGGCCTCCACTCTATGCTTCCTGCCTCCATTCTGCCAGCACCTTTACACATGACCCCTTTGCTGTAAGGTTTCAAGGGCGGTGAACGTTGATTCAGGGATATTCTTGACGTTTCACCTGCTGCACGACAGGTTGGTGGTAACGTCGTTGGCAAATATAGCCACTACAGAAAAAAGGAGTACACGATGAATCGCATCATTGCATGTTGTTTTGCCGCCGCCCTAGCAGCTAGCCCGATGGCCTATGCCGCTGAAACCGCCTGGCCTTTCCCCGAATTACCCTATGCCTTTGATGCGCTTGAACCCCATATTGATGCGCAGACCATGGAAATTCATTACTCGCGTCATCATCGTGGATATTTCAACAAGCTTCTGGCAGCAGCCGAAGAGCACCAGGCCCTGAAGGATATTCCTATCGAAGCAATTCTGGGGCAGATCAGCAACTGGCCCGCAGCGGTACGCAACAATGCTGGCGGGCACTACAACCACAGCCTATTCTGGAGCGTCATGTCCCCGGATGGCGGCGGCAAGCCCGATGGCCTGCTCGCAATCGAAATCCAACAACAATTTGGCTCCTTCGACGACTTCCAGGACGCGTTCAACGCTGCCGCCGGCAGCCGATTCGGGAGTGGCTGGGCTTGGCTTGCCGTTGCGACTGATGGATCCCTATTCATTACGTCCACGCCGAATCAGGACAATCCGCTGATGGATGTCGTCGAGCAGCAGGGCACGCCCATTCTGGGACTCGACGTTTGGGAGCATGCCTACTACCTGAAATACCAGAACAAACGCGGCTCGTACATCGATGCCTTCTGGCAGGTTGTTGACTGGAAGGCCGTTTCGGATCGCTACAAGGCCGCCATCAAGTAGCTGCAAACAAGCATTGCTTGCACTGTGGGCATGGTTTCAGATATATTGAACAGT
>CAZRCN010000040.1:0-18170 GCA_964598575.1 uncultured Victivallales bacterium
AGTAACCAGATCGCAGATGCAAACCGCAGGAATGGTCATGCCTGAGCCCACCCGGCAACAACTCATTGTGATACACGGCTGGGGTGGCTCCTACCTTGAGGCGGCCGAACGCTTGACGGGCCTTCTGCAAACAGAATCCTATTGGCATCACGGCACGATCCTTGTACCCGCACGGAAGGCTACCTTACTCCGACACCTTCTGCTTGAACCTTCGGAGGATCCATACACACAGTGCCTGCGCACGCTGCTCGTCAGCCGCTTTCTGTTGAGCCCCCCCTTACCGAATGACCAATCGCCGCACGACGCTGCGTTCAGTCGATTTTCCGAAGACCGCATTCGACGCGATTTTCCCGCGCTGGGTATTCCGTATGCACCTGCTGCCCGGCGCATCCGTGGACAACAACTCTGCCGGGAAGCCGAAACACAGATGGAGCCCCTGCTCCAAGTCTTGCGGCATCTACAAACCCGCATGCGACAATCCAAAGCAGCCCATACAGAAAAAGCCGTCCGGACGCTGCTGGACGAGCTATCGCTAGCAGGCGGGCTATCGGGCTCCATCGTTCCCTTACTCGAATCCCTGCGCGATATGCATGAAACCGGCGGCGACCTCGACACGGTCGCCAGCGCGGTGTTGTATGCTACCTGGCTCCAGCAGCGCGCCCGGACCCAGGGACGCCCTTTCCGATACGGGCACGAATTCCGGTTTGTCTTCGTCAACTATCATGAATCCCTACGCAGCCTTGCCGCTTATGCTCCCGCCGACCTCTACCTCGCGGACCTTCCTATTGCTGCCTTTCCCGCGCTGGCATCCGATATTCGCTACCTAGCCCGGCAGGGCGTCCACACCGCCCGCTACGAAGACCATCACCCCTACAATCCCGAGCGCAAGAACGAGCTACAAAATCTGCAACAGGACGGTCTGCTCGACGTTTTCTGGCTCTCAGGCCCCGCAACCGATATGGAACTGGATCCCGCCGATCTACAGTGCGCCGCCGATATGGTGCATGAGAGCTGCGTTTCCAGCCTCCCGGCACCGCAGCAGCCCCCGGGAACCCACTCTTTGCGAGAAGCCGCGCATGGCGAAGACTTTGTAACCGGGCGGACCAGACTGGGCATCCTGCTGACGGATCTGATTAAAGGCGGCATCTGCAAGGTGGAACTCGCACAAATACTCCTGGATGCCATGCCGGAAGATGATGTCTGGGATCGCCTGACCGCACGCGGATGGGCCTCCCTGCCGGAACAATGGCGAGCCAATCTCGACCAAACCGCGCAAACCCTCAAGGAAAATGTAGCCATGCTGGAGTTAGCGCCACCTGCCGCAGCCCGAATTCTTTGCGTTAAAGCCGTTCATGCTGAACCCGGCAGCCCCAAATACCCGACCGGTAAGGCCATCGAATTCCTAGCCCGAACCTACCCCGATGCCCAGTATGCCTTCTACTGCTTCGGGTCCTCGCTCATGGTTGCCCGGCGGCTGGATCAGGATAATACATCCCTGAATCTCGGCAGCCTCATGCCGGTGATCGGCACAGACGGCGATGGCGGGCATGCCGGTGCCGCAGTCTGCCGCCCGGATGCGAACCCCGCTTTCCCCACCCGGCTCCTGGCACGCATCTCAGATGCCAACTTTATCACCTATGCACGGTATCTGGGGGATCGACTCTCCCAGGCTGGATACCCTGTCGAGGGCCTGCAAAACGTATCCCAAACATCCAACGCCCGCTGGTCCAGCGCAAACCGCAAGTTATGCATTGTGGTGGGAGCCGCCTTTTGTCTCGGTCTACTACTGCTCACCTTTGTGCCCCAGTTCCGACCTGCTGCCGTGCAGCATAGCAATTTGCACTTCTTTCCCCAGATCGAAGGGCAAGAACATGCCACGCATGAGACCGAGGCACCGGAGCCATGATGACCTATCGTATGACAGGATTAGCGGCTGGCCTTATCAGTGGCATTATTCTTGCGAGCCACACCCCGCTCCAGCTCCCCCTTTTGCTTGCCGGGCTTTTCTTTATCCTGGGGCTTGGAGCTACCATAGGTGGCATCATAGCTGAACGGCATTGGCATCTCTGGCCACGTACGATCCTTTTTGCGGCGGCATGCTTGCTTGCGCTACCGATCGGCTATCATCGAACCCATCAGGTCATGCATCCCCAGGGAACCGAGACACTCCGCAAGCACCTGACCCATTTTGAAAACGGTGATATGCTCGAACTACAAGGCCGTATTACGACCGAACCCGAATGGCGTCGCGAAGGACAAGTCGACCTGGAGGTTCGTGTCCAGGCGTTGCGCAGTCCGGACGGGAAAATCTGGCAGCCCGTCTCCCAAGGCATTGTCCGCATTCGCGCCTTTGCCTATCCGTCTAACCGTCCCGAAACGTTTGACCATCTCAACGAGCTGGCTGCCCCGTCTGCCTATGGGTATCAAGTCAGCCTTACAGCTCCCTACCGTCCCATTCACCCCCCCTTGAATCCCGGCGCATTCGATTATCAGCAATTCCTGCACCAAAGCGGTATCGAGACCAGCCTGCGCTGCCATGCCGCACGCATTGAGATTCTCTCTCGCGACAAGGGCTTCTTGCTAACAGAACTGGCCCTCGCCACCAAAACGCGATTCCTCGAGACCTTCAAGCGCACCATTCGCGCCCCCGCCAGCCGGATTGCCGCGGCAGCCACCCTCGGTACACGCCGGGCCGTGGAACACATCCCCTACCGCGGCAAGGACATCACCGAGATGTTTCGCCATGCGGGGGTGGGCCATGTCCTCGCGGTATCCGGCCTCCACGTCAGCGTCATTGCCGTCCTGCTCTTTGCCCTCTTCCGCCTGACCGGTGCCAAACCACGCATCTTTGTCCCCCCGCTTATTTTTATCCTGATCCTGTTTGCCATCCTCACCGGTGCACGGCCCTCCAGCGTACGAGCCGTAATCATGAACAGTGTTATCCTGTTTATGATTGCCTACTTCCGCTGTGGATTCCGTACAGCCACGACCATCGGGCTATCCTTGTCCGCCTTTTTCATCCTTCTCCACAACCCCCTCATTGCCTTTTCCCCCAGCTTTCTCCTGTCCTATGGAGCCGTACTCTCGCTGATCAGTCTCGCACCGCCCTTCGAGCGGTTCCTCTATGCCCAGCGCGGTTTCTCCGCCCTCTTTTTCCTGCTTTGGTTTTGCCTTGCCATCGCAATGGCC
Source organism: uncultured Victivallales bacterium (assembly GCA_964598575.1). Lineage (GTDB taxonomy): Bacteria > Verrucomicrobiota > Kiritimatiellia > UBA8416 > UBA8416 > T3Sed10-140. The sequence goes on from CAZRCN010000040.1 coordinate 3,190, forward strand.
GGCTGGCATTTCCATCTCCTGGTACAACCACTTGTCCTCCTATCCCTGGGAGCCCTCTTGTGGCTGGGCATCCTGCTAGGCGGACGCTGTAACCTACGCTTTCCCCGCATGTGGAACACCGGTTTTGCCAGACTCCCGGGCTGGCTACGCATGTTTCTGGCGGCCCAGCTCGCGATCCAGGTCGGCATGATGCTTCCACTATCTGCCTGGTTTTTCGGGCGCTTTCCCGTTGCTGGTATTCTCGTCAATCTGTTTGCTATTCCCGCCGTGGGTATCCTGGTACAGCTTGGTATGCTCGTCGGCCTCGTCGGTTTGATTCCATGGATAGGCGGACTGCTGGCCTACCCGTTTGGTGCAGCAACAGCGGTCGTAGGCGAACTGTTTCTGCTCATTGCGCATACGGGATCCTCGCTCTTCCCCTTTCCGGCCACCCCGCAACCCACGCTACCGCAGCTCGCTGGCTACTATGGGCTGATTGGCGTTCTACTTCTACTCGAACGTAACCGCCACCTGCTGCTTGACGGGATCTATCGTTTGTATGCCCGCAAACCGCCTAACAGCCGCTTGCTGGCAACCTTGTTGTTGATCGTCCCACTGCTGCTTGTACTGCTTCCCGCACTATGGCCCAGGCCGTCCTTGCCCACCGCGGAGCGCGTGCAGGTGCTGGCAGTCCGTCGCTACCCCATCCTGACCATCACGGGTGACCGCACCGCCGACATCATCAATGCCGGTGGCCGGTATGACGGCGAACGCCTCCTGTTTGATCTGCTGCGTGCAGAAGGCGCTACGCGTGTGCGCAACACTATCCTGCCGGCCCCCGATCCCCGGGCCGGTATCGAAGGTGCCGCAGCCCTTGCTGCCATCATTCCGCTCCAGAACATCCGGATGCCTCAATTGCCGCAGCAGGGCGAATCCTTTCTCGAGATGCTCGGAGACGCCTACGTCATACAAAAGGCGGAGGAAGGCATCCGCTGGGCTCAAAACTATCAGACGTCCTTCGAACAGCTTGTACGGCAGATCCACCAGCACCCCGGTATGGAGCTGCATGCCTTCCCGGCGCCCCCAGCCCTGCTCGCGGAATGGACCAACATCCGCTTGCGATCTCTGCCGTTGTCGGGGGAACGGCCCCGCCGCTTCCAGACCAGTGCCATCACACCGCTGCTTGAGGCCACGATCCATGGACGCACCTGGATCATCATTACCGACACCCTCCCCGAAGCGCTGCCAGTACCGCTGCAGGACATCGAACGCGCCGACGTACTCGTCGTCCCCGACCTCGGGTCCCGATCAGCCTACTTCCGCTGGCTGCGGGATGCCACCCGCCTACTCAATCCGCGCATACTGATCATCGGCGGCGACCAGCCGCTGGATTGGCCTGCCAGACAGGCCCAATGGCTCGCAGAGCAGCAACAGCAGGGCCTGCACGTCTTCCAGACCGGTGCAGATGGGGCCGTTGTGGTGGACCTGCTACCCAGTGGCAAGACACGTTTCCAGACGCACCTCACCAGCAAGAAAGGTATCACCCTCCCACGCTAACCTGTACCTTCATGGTTTTCCTTACAATTTGCCACAAGAGATTAAGGCGAAAGATTAAGAGGAAAGATTAGGGGAAACCGAGAACCAACCTTAATCGTTCGCCCTAATCTTTCGCCTTAATCTCGTCTTCAGGCAGCCCCGAAGATGGCCCAAAACGTTTCAATCCCGCATGATCCGAGCGTGCGCGCGGCCAGGGCTAGAGGGCGTCTTCCTCGGGGAGCAGTTCCTGGCGTTTTGCACCGCTGACGACCGCATGCGTCCGGCTGCGACCGCCGCTCCGTGCAGCTGTGGCATAGGTTACTGTGGTCAGTCGGCAAGCGGTCAGGATGGAGGCAATCCGGCCCGCATCAGAACGCGCCGTACGAACGTTTATTGATCCACGCGGATTCAGCCCCTGCACGCAACCTTGCAACTGATTGCGCGAAAACGGAGCCTCGCCCGGCGCGGCATGCAGCCCACTCTCCCATGCCAGCAAGAGTGCATCCGCCTTGCGCGGCAGTGCCTTCAACACCGCTTGCATACCCTTCTTCTTTTCCACCCGTACACGTGGATCCCGCAGGGCGCCCGCCGCCTCGGGTCCCAGCAAGGTCTGGTTCCACTGCACAATCACATCCATCGGCTCTACCACAACAATCGTTGTCTTGTCAGGCGTTACCCGTAACGCCTCCTGCAGAACAAACCCAAGCCCCAGCCCGCCGATGACAACCACCGGATTCCGGTACCGCCGGATGCGGCTGCACCCCCGGCGCGCCAACATGGTCTCAGGCTCATGTGCCCGCGTGCTGGCAAACGGCTGTCGGTTCAGGTGCAAAGACAGATCCCCATCATGCTCCACACACTCCAACAGCACATTATCCGCAAGTTCCTTACTCGCAAGTATATTACTCGGCTTCATCCTACTACCTCCCCAGGTGCTTCCAACGCCGGTCCAGCCGGATACCGCCTTTGCCGACCGTACCGCCGCTGGCCACGCACAACGCAACATAACGCATCTATATGCCAGAGTCGAACATCCCCCCTTTCCTGTCGAGCGAAAACGCATCAAATACGAAACAGTCCTACTATCGAAAGGATCGGGCTAAGTTGAGCTGGACGATATGCCGGTTTTCTGCCAGACTGGCCACAGTTTCATGACAAAAAAGGAGTTGCTATGCATTTGAAAGCCGGATTCATCCTGACCACCGCCTTGCTGCTCGCTTCCGTAGCCGCGTACGCGGTACCGCGCGATGTCGATTCCGTGGAAAGCGCAAATGTCCTGTTTCGGAATTACGATGCTTTCGATATCTATGGAGGCAGCATCCGTTCTGCTGTGCCCCTGTATCACAGCCAGGGACTCTGGTTCTTTACCGCAGAACTACGCGGAGGACGCCTCACACAGGACGAGGGCCCTGACTTTGATCAAGTAGGTGGCGAGCTAGGGCTCACTTACAACATGACACCCGTCACCGAAATCCATGGCGCAGCCGGCTATGATCGGTATCTGGGAACACCGGATTTTGATGCAGTAACCGTCCGGGGTGGTATCAGGCAGGCATTACTCCCGAACGATGCCTACATCATCCCCTTTCTCCGTGCCAGCCTCAGCTTGCAGTTTCTTGACCCAACCATCGCCAGCCCGGCACGCCAAAACGCCAGCTACGACCTGTCCGTTCTCGAAGTAGGAGGTGGCATCGTCGTCAGAACCCAGAAGACCTTGCGTTGGGTATTCGAGGGGGGCCGGTCACAGTCCAGTGCCTTGGATAACGATGGCCCGGACTTGATGGATGGATGGACCCTCAGAATAGCCATGATGTATGACTGGTTCTAGCGTATCTACCCAAGAAGCGGCCACACAAAGCCTCGCAGCTATCTCCAACGCAAAGCGGATCGCGATCACGACGCATATCCGGCCAGACGGGGATGCCGTCGGTGCGGCAGTGGGCCTGCTCCACCTGCTGCGTGACAATGGCTACCAGGCTGACCTCGTCGGGCTTGATCCCATTCACACCAAATATCAATTCCTGACGAGCACGCTGACAGTATTACCCCCCGCACGCACGCCGGGCAATAGCTATAACCTGCTGGTGGTTCTCGACACCGGAGCACTGGACCGGGCACCTGATTTTGTCGCGTCCTGGCTGCCCGATGTACACCTGCTGAACATCGATCACCACCCCACCAACATCGGTTTCGGCCATACCAACTGGGTGCAGGCCGCTGCCGCTGCCGCTGCTGAAATGATTACCTCCCTCGCCGTCGAGGCCCGATGGACCATATCCCCCGCTGCCGCAGAAGCCTTGTGGGTCGGCATTACGACCGATACCGGACGCTTCGCCTATAGCTGTACCACACCCGCCACCCTCGAAGCAGCGGCCCGACTGCTCGAGGCCGGACTCGATACCCAGGCCCTGGACCAGCGCGTGTTCAATACCTTGCCCCTCCCTGCCCTTCGCCTGCAAGCATTAGCCGTGCACCGCATGGAACTTCACCTCAACAACCAGCTCGCCATCATTGCGCTCTCACGCGAGGATTTTCGCGCCTGCCAGGCAACCGGCGAAGACGCTGATGACATTGTAAATCTACCACGAAAGCTAGATAGCGTTGCAGTATCCATCTTCCTGCACGAATCAGAACCCTCCGAGCCGGCGAAAACGCAACCAGCCGTCAAAGCCAGCTTCCGGACGCTACCGCCGCACGATGCCGGTGCATTATGCCAGACGCTCGGGGGGGGTGGCCACGCACGCGCCGCGGGCTGCACCGTCACCGGCACCATCGATGAGGTCCGCACGTATCTCCTTACGCTTGTCTCACAAACCTGGTTTTCGGCATGAACATCTCAATACCTTGGATTGCAACCGGTTCCGTGCTGCATCTCATGGCCTTCCTGCTCGTCTGCATGCACTGCCTGCGCTACCGTCGCGAAGCAACGTCAACCCTTCTATGGATGTTTGTCGCGTGGTCCTTTCCAGGCCTTGGCCCGCTACTCTTCCTTACATTTGGCATTGATCGCGTCTCCAGCCGCGGCCAATCCAAGCGCATCCAGAACGCAATCCTGCGCGAAGCAAGAACAGCCCACGAGCAGTCGATCCCCATGGCCTACTGGCGCGGCATTCCCGGTTTGCAAGCCGAGCTGGAGAACCCGGTCGAGCAGCGGCTGAATCGCGCTCTTGATGCCCTTGGCTCAGACTTCCCGCTCCTGACCGGCAATCAGCTTCATCCCTTGATTACGGGCGACGAAGCCTATCCCGCCATGCTGCATGCGATTCGGCAGGCACAAAACCATATCCACCTGCAATGCTTCATTATCCGGAACGATCCCCTTGCACGCAACATCTTCGATGCGCTCGCCGAAAAGGCACGCAGCGGCGTGTCCGTGCGTATCCTCTATGATCGCTTCGGCTCCACGCAAGCCATCTTGACCGGCTTTTTTCGGCGCTACCGGCACATCCCGCACTTTGAAATCCAAGGCTGGACTCAGGTCAACCCACTGCGGCGACGCTTCCAAGTCAACCTGCGTAACCACCGTAAGGTCTTGGTCGTGGATGGTACCCATGCTTTTTTTGGTGGTATCAACCTGGCCGACATCAACCTTTCCACGGCAAGCCGCGCCGCCCACCGGGACTATCATTTCGAGGCCAAAGGTCCCATCGTACAACAACTCCAGTATGCTTTTCTGCAAGACTGGTTTTTCATGAGCCAGACCAACGTCGAAACCCTGCTGCAGGAGAAGCTGTTTCCGGCCATTACATCCGACGGCAGGATTCCGGCCCGCATCTTGCAGGGAGGTCCTGCCAGCCCGGGGCATGCCATTGAAGACATGTTCTTCCTGCTAGCCGAGCAAGCCTGCTCGCAACTGCTCATTGTAACCCCTTACTTTGTGCCAACCGCCTCTTTGCTCAATGCGCTGCGGGCAGCGGCCTTGCGTGGTGTTCGCGTGAGCCTTATCCTGCCACGCAAGAACAATCATCTTGCTGCGGGCTGGGCCGCGCGTGCCCTCTTCGAAGAGATGCTGGCTGCCGGCATTCGCATCTTTCTGCGTGACCCGCCCTTCCTGCATGCAAAGGCGATGATTGTTGATGCTCGCATCGTTACAATCGGTTCCGCCAACTGGGATCTACGCAGCCTGCGTCTTAACTACGAAACCAATGTCGTTCTCTACGACGAAAGCACCGCTGATGCCCTCAAGGCCCAGATTCTGGAAGATGAACAGAACAGCACCGAGCTGCAGGAAAGCACCTGGCGTCGGCGCCCCATGTGGCAGCGCCTACTCGAAAATGCCTGCTCCCTGCTCTCTCCCGTTCTCTAGCGCGCTGGTGCCTGCCAGGGCGAGACAACCTGTACGTCTGGAAAGGCTGCTTCAACCTGCCTTCGGGCCTGCTCCTCAAACAGCAGTTTCAGGTTGGGGCCGGCATCCATGGTAAAAAACACCGGCACACCATCCTGGCGTAATGCCTGCACCGCGTGTATCGCCTGCAGCGAGGCTGGCTGCCAGTAACAAACGGCAGGGCGAGCCGCGAGCATGGTGGCATGCATGGCAAGGGCATTGCCCTCCGCACAGGCCCCTACCCGCATGAAGTCCTGCTGGGATATCGCGTCGGCCAGCTCGTCCATATCGCTCGCGACAACCTCGGGCCAGTTACGGTAGAGCGGGGAGGTCGCCACGGTATGCTGCATAGCCTCGCGTGAGCCCACCGATTTGGCATCGGCCGAAACGGTCAGTAAGCCCAGCCGTAGATCCGGCCAGGAGCCGGCCAGTGGCTCGGCATACGAGTCAAGCCCATCCGCATGGCAGCCGGCATGCCAATGCACAAACCCTTGCCACAGCGAACGGCAGGCGCTGCCACTGCCAAGCCGTGCCAGGATCGACAGCGAGGTTTTGTCCAGCCCCCAGCCATGTAGACCATCCAACGCTTGCACCAGCGCGGCAAAACCCGAGGCCGACGAAGCAAAGCCCGCTGCCGTCGGAATGCTGTTCTCGGCCTCTACCCGGTAGCCGTATCCATATCGGTCTGGCCCGCGAAACAGATCGAGATAGGCGTGCAGTCGCCTTGAGAAGGGTGTAGCTGGATCCAGCAGTTCTCCCTGCAAAAAATATGTATCGGGGCCATCCTGCCATGCTATGCGGCAAGTTGAGCCAAGCGGTCCCAGTGAAACCGACAAACTGTCCGTGCGTGGCAGATGCAGTTGCTGGTCGCGCTTGCCCCAGTATTTGCACAGCGCAATATTGGCCGGCGCAAAGCGCGTGGCATCGCAGTGTGCCCCCCATGTACAACCCCGCAGCAGATGCGCCACGCAAGCTTCTCGCGTCATGGCGTCTGCCATACCTGCACCCCCTCTCGCCCAAATGTTGCCGGAATCTGTCGATAGGGCACACATCGCTGCGCATCACCAGCACCCAGCACCAATACACAATCCCCCAGTCCGGACCCGGAAATCTTCACAGCCGTCGTCCCGGGTAAGGCCCCAAAAAAGGTAACCATACGGGCCAACGGCTCGTCGCATACCCCCAATGCCTCCAGTATGGCCTGTCCTTCCCGTACCCCCCTTGCAACTGCCGCCAGATCAGCCTGGCGCAGCGCCGCAGCAACCGCCAGCGAACAGGCATCCATGCGACGGTCGAGTCGGGCATACGCCTGTGGCGCAGCCTGTCGGTATGCCTCCACCTTTTGTATCACATCAGCCGTCGGTGTCTTATATCCCGCATAATACAAGCGGAAGGTCGGCAAACACGAAAAGGTCTCCAGCACACCTGCATCCTGACGGTACAACACAATGCCACCATAGACCGATGCCGCCGCATCTGCCCCGGATCCCTGCCCCTGCACCGCGCGAATTACCGACCAAGCCTCCTGATGCAGAGCCGACGGGGAGCAAGGTTGCTCCTGCCCCGCGTACACCTGCATTGCTGCCAGCAGCGCCACTGTGACGGCGGCAGACGTACCAAGCCCTACATCCGGCAGCATCCCGGAATCGATGTGCAAGCAAAACCCCGCCGGCACCTTCCGGCGGTAGCGCGCCAGAACCTCACCGACAAAGTGAAAAGGCGGCGCAGGGTCGATGTCGTCCAGTGACATCATCCGCTGTCCCAAGGCCGAATGGAGCACAACCTGTTGATCTGTACGCGGTGCAAGATCAACGTGGATCCGGTCCGCCACAGCCCCAACAAGGGCATGTGCCCCTTGCAGCACAGCATGCTCGCCCGTGAGCATCAAACTACCCGGTGCACTCGCCTCTATCATCCTGCAACGTATCCCCTTACGCCCCCACAACCCGCACCCCGAGTGGATCGCCTCGAACCGATGTCATCTGGAATCCATACCGCTCACAGAGGCCGTGTGGCGGCTGCTCCGACACAACCATGACCATGCCACCGTTTTCACCACGTACGGCACCCGCACCACAAATCTTGGCCGCCCCACCACTGCGTTCCACGTCTCGTACGAACTGCTGGACACGCTCCGGCACAACGCCGATGCTGCACAATAGACGGTGGTTCTCGCGAACAACGGCCTGAATGCGCGCCAGATCGTTGCCCCCGAACACCTTGGCCGCTTCTTCCGTGACGCCGCCAAAATCCTCCCAGATCCGGTCGGTACCGAATTGCGTCCGCACCTGCTCAACACATTCCCCCGTGCCCGTCTCGGGCGTCCCGGTATTCACAAGAAACAGCGGCATCGACGGCATTGGGACCGACGTCCCATGGCCCTCCTGGAACCGGACACAGCCCCCATGCATCGACACGTAACTGTCCACGCCGGATGCATGCCCATGCTGCAGGTTTTCCGCCAGCATACTGTACTTCATATGCCAGTCGGGCCGAAAGTCCACGCGCAGATAATGGCCCATGGCACGGAGCTCACTCAATACCGATGCGGCCGAACTCCCGAGTCCGCAGCCAACCGGAATCGTCGAACGCAATCCGATGTCCAACCCTTCCTCTACCTTCACATGCAAGCCATCCAGCAACGTGATAAACGAAAACAACAACAACTCTACCGGCTTCCCCAGCACTTGCCGAATGCCCAGCTCCCCTTGCTGGAAGAGTCGGTAATTCTCCTGCACCCGCCTGCTCGCCTCACGCAACGCGCGCATCTTAAAGGATTCCCGCTCCTGATAATCGTACAGCGAAAACACGATCTCATTCTGCGCATGCGGGCAAATCGTCGTCTGGGCACTCCGATCAATCGCCATGGCAACTGCCGGTTGCCCGTACACAACCGCATGTTCCCCGCTTAATATGACTTTTCCCGGTGCTATGGCTTTCACTGACGCGCTCCTTGTTATACCTGCTGCACAAGCGTAGCAGGTTGCCCGCTCGATAACCATGCTTTTTTTGCATGTAATCGGCGTAGGCTTCAAGGATTCGATTGACGCATCCGCATCTCCCCTCTACTCTTTTTTTGTGTTCATGTTTTCGGATGTTATAATGGTACAATCTTCATGGTGGAACAAAGCTTATCCTTATCTCAGAGTCAGCGCATGCAAATGGTGCTGGCGCCCCAGTTGCGCCAGTCGCTCGAAATCCTGCAGGTCCCGATTCTTGAACTACACACCATGATCCAGCAGGAAATGGAGCAGAATCCTACCCTCGAGGAACTTGCACCAGATGATGGACCCACACTCGAAATAGAGAAAAGCCCCGGGGAAGCTGACGATACCAGCGAAATGAGTTTCGAAAAGGAATTCGAAGTCCTGGCCCATCTGGATGATGAGTGGCGCGACTACTTTTTCCAGGACATCGACAACCGGGCGGGCACGCCCGAGGCAACCGAGAAACACCAATACCTGATGGATTCCCTGCAGCAGCAGGAATCCCTGCAGGAGCACCTGCTGCAGCAACTGCAGCTTACCGACTTATCGCAGGATGATTTGTACGTTGGTGAGCTGATCATCGGTTCGATCGATGATGACGGCTATCTGGCTACACCGCTGGATGAAATTGCCAAAACAACCCCCTGTTCCCGTGAGCATCTCCAGCATATTCTGCTTCTGATCCAGGATTTCCACCCCGTAGGTGTCGGAGCAACCAGCCTGCAGGACTGCTTGCTTCTCCAGCTTGAGCGCCTAGGCAAGGCAAATTCTCTCGCCGGTGACATCGTGCGGGACCATCTCGATGCGCTGGCGCGCCACAAATACGACCGTATTGCCGCCAAATGCCATGTCCCCCCCCAGAACGTACGCGAGGCAGCCGCCTTTATCACTACCCTGAATGCCGCGCCGGGCCGGGCCTTTTCGGGAGAGAACGCGACCTATGTCTTTCCCGAGGTCGTTGTGCGTAAGATCGACGGCGAGTATACCGTCATCCTGAATGATGACCGCCTCCCCCACTTACGCATAAGCAAACACTACCGTTCGCTGATGGAGAATCCCGCAACCACCCCTGAAGTCAAAACCTACATCCGCGACAAACTTCGCTCCAGCGCGCTGCTACTCCGGAGCATTGACCAACGCCAACGCACCATTTACCGGATAGCAAAAGAAATCGTCGATCAACAAACCGCCTTTCTGGATCATGGCATAGCCCAGTTGCGCCCCATGACGATGTCTGATGTAGCAGATCGCGTCGGTGTGCATGAGACCACCGTCAGCCGGGCCGTGAACCAGAAGTACATGCGAACCCCGCATGGCACGTTAGAGATGCGATATTTCTTTACGACCGGCCTCAAGACCGCCAGCGGAACCGATGTGTCCAATGAGTCTGTCAAACGCCTCATCAAGGATCTGGTTGCATCTGAAAACACCGCATCACCTTACTCCGACATCGCTATCATGAAAAAACTGCAGGAACAAGGCATCCAGGTGGCGCGTCGCACCGTTGCCAAATACCGTGACATGTTGCATATTCCCCCTTCACACTTGCGCAAACAGGGGTGATGCCATGGATGTGCGTACCATGCTCTCGGAATGGATGTGTCGCTTCCAAGCCTCCTACCCCGCCCCCAGCGGCCTGGTTGGCTTTCCGGCTGCCCCCACGTCCGCACCAGCCCTGGCAGCATCTGCCTTTTTGCAGGCTGGCCAACACGACATCCTGTGGATTGTGCCAGACGCCAATACCCTGCCAGTCGCCGTACGCGACGTGCACGGCTTGTTGCCAGCAGCAGATAGTCAAATTCTCCTGTTCCCGCCCGCCTACCAAACCAATCCCAAGACCCCCGATCTCGACAATCAGGGAACCCGGATCCGAACGCTACACCGAATCGCAGAACTCCGGGCGGCCCATCAAGCCACGCTGCTGGTAACCAGTCTCACAGCGCTGCTACAACCCGTTCCCGCGCCCGACCAGTTGCAGCAGCAATCGTTGCACCTCTCACAAGGGCCCGAACAGCCCATCGAACCTGTCATCAACTTCCTGATACAGGCCGGATACGACATGGAAGCTGAAGTGCTCGACAAGGGACAAGTTGCACGGCGCGGTGGCATCATCGACCTTTGGACCCCCGATATGGATTTTCCTATACGCATCGAGTGGTTTGGTGACGAAATCGATTCGCTGCGCTTTTTTGACCCGATCTCCCAGCGCACCATCGAACCAATGGGCGATGTCCATATAACGCCGGTCCAGGAGCCGGAACTATCACGCGCATCCCTGCTCGACCATATCCCGGAACATGCCTGCCTGATTTGGTCGGATCTCCCGGCCGCCCGTGACACGGATACCGCCAGCCTGCCACCGATACCGGCCGCCTGCGACCCGGCCCGCCTCTGGGCTGAGAATACCGCATACCTTTCCCTCGACTTCAGCGGTAGCACACCCCCTGATCCGCCCGGTCTGCCCGTCTTGCTTCCCATTGCCGAGGCCGTACGGATTCCTGCCACAAGCGGCATCACCCAGCTATCACAGGCACGGGAACGCCTCCTCGCACGATTGCGTCAGGATGCCCGCAATGGCTACCAGGTGCTTCTGTTCTTCGACACCCCCGGCACCCGCGATCACTTTACCTCGCACCTGCTGCAACCGCCTGACCCCGGTTTCCAGTTACAGCTCGGTAGTCTATCCGAAGGCTGCACCTGCCCGGCCATTGCCTGCACCCTTGTGGCAGATCCCGACATCTATGGACGAAAACGGTTTCCGATACATACCGAGTCTACCGCCAAGCGCGCTCGCCGCTACACCGGCTCGCGTATTCAGGACTATACCGACATGGAGCCCGGCGACCTCGTCGTGCATTCGGAGCATGGGGTCGGTCGCTATCTCGGCGTACAAAACATATCCTTTCACAACCGACTGGAGGAAGTGCTCGCCATCGAATATGCCGATGAGGCCAAGCTCTACGTGCCGGTCTCGCATGCCCACCTGCTCAGCCGCTATGTGGGCATGGCCGGACACCGTGCCTCCCTGCATCGGCTGGGTGGTAAACGATGGCACCGCGAAAAGTCCGCGGCGCACAATGCCATCATGGACTTGGCGGCCGACATGCTGGAGCTGCAAGCACGCCGCAACCTGCTACAAGGCCATGCGTTTGCCCCGGACACCCCTGAACAGCACGAGTTCGACCAGGCTTTCCCCTTCGAGGAAACCGATGACCAGCTCCGCGTCATTGCCGAGGTCAAGGCAGATATGGAAGCCCGTCGGCCCATGGACCGTCTTATCTGCGGCGATGCCGGATACGGCAAAACCGAAGTGGCCATGCGCGCCGCTTTTAAAGCTGTCCAGGATCACTACCAAGTCGCCGTTCTCGTGCCCACGACCGTGCTGGCACAACAGCACTTCCAGACCTTCTCCGAGCGCATGTCCGGCTTCGACGTACGCATCGGTGTGCTCAGCCGCTTCCAGACCCATGCCCAGCGTAAACGCATCCAGCAGCAACTTGAGCTGGGAACTTTGGATATTGTGATCGGCACCCATTCCCTCGTACAACCCCGGATACGTTTTGCCAACCTGGGACTCGTGATGATTGATGAAGAGCAGCGTTTCGGTGTCAAACACAAGGAACGGCTCAAAAGCATGCGTGCCCTGGTCGATGTTCTGACGCTTAGCGCAACCCCGATCCCACGCACCTTGTACATGAGCATGACGGGCGCACGCGATCTAAGCCTACTGCGTACCGCCCCCCGGGACCGCGTCCCGATCGAAACCACGGTGACAAACAGCACGGATGCAACGATTGCCAAGGCCATTCGCTATGAACACAGCCGCGGCGGGCAAGTCTATTTCCTGCATAACCGGGTCGTATCCATCCAGAGACTGCGGGACCGGCTCTCAGCCATGGTCCCGGACGTTCGCATCGAAATGGCCCACGGACGGATGCATCCCGGCGAGCTGGCATCGGTCATGTCGCGTTTTGCCAGTGGTTCCATCGACGTACTGCTCTGTACCACGATTATCGAGAGTGGCGTCGATATTCCCCGCGCCAATACCATCCTGATCGACCGCGCCGACCGCTTTGGCATTGCCGACCTGTATCAATTGCGGGGGCGGGTTGGACGAGGAGACCGGAAAGCCTATGCCTACCTGCTACTGCCACCGCATGGCATCATCGACCGCTCTGCCCGCGAACGGCTCCGTGCCATCCAGCAGCACGGCGGCCTGGGAGCCGGTTTCAATCTTGCGATCAAGGACATGGAAATCCGCGGTGCCGGAAACATCCTGGGAGCAGCCCAGAGCGGGCACATCTGCTCGATCGGATTTGGCCTCTATTGCCAGCTCCTGCAACGGGCCATTGCCCGCTTGAAAGGACTACCGGTACCTGACATTGACCCCGAAATCCGCCTCGATTTTATCAGCACAACCGACACCGATACACCGGAAGCTGCCGCTGCCCACATTCCATCCACCTACATCCCAGAGGAAACCCTGCGTATGTCCGCATACCGTCGTATTGCTGAAGCCCAGTCAGAGGATCAACTGGATGCGCTGCAGGCCGAGTTACAGGATCGCTTCGGCCCGGTCCCGGCGGCGACCTGCAGACTGGTCAGCATTGCCAAACTCCGGTGCCTCGCGGCCGAGGCCAATATCTCCAGCATCGAAGTACGCAAGCGCAAAGTCCTACTGCACCGCCAGCAGCATCTGCTAACGTTGCCGGATAGCGGATTGCCACGCATACAGACCCGGAATCCCGACTCCGCACTAGCGGAGCTGTCACACCTCCTGCAAGAGGTCAGGGCAGTTCCCGCAACCATTGCATAACCGTAGGCGCATCGCGATCATTCGGGGATAGGGCCAGAAAACGCTCGTAGTGATAGCGTGCCTTTTCCGGTTGCCGCAGATGCTCATCGTAGAGAACCCCCATATTGTAATGGAGGGGGGCATCCGCATCCCGGATCGCCAGTGCCTTCTGAAACTCCTTCTCGGCCCGATCATATCGATTTGCAGTCAGGTATAGCGCGCCGGCATTGTACGCCAGCAAAAACCGCTCGCGCTCATTGGCCATTTGGGCTGCTTGCAGATCCGACCGCAAGCGCTGCATCTCTGCCCGCAATGCTTGCGCATCCTCCCGATCCTGTTTCGTATCCGCCTTCCATTGCGCCAGTTCCTGTCGCAAAGCCGCCTCACGCTCCGCTGCTTCAGACTTTACCTGCGCAACGCGCTCAGCAATCAGTTTCTCCTGCGCATCGCGCTGCGCATCGAGCGCTTGCTGCAGCTCTGACAGCTCCTCTGCCAATGCATCCTTCTCATCTGCCAACGTCTGCTTCTCGTCTCGCAAAGCCTCTTTCGCTTCCACAAAGGCTTGCTTTTCGCTAACGAAGGTCTCATTTTCCTCCACCAGGACCTCATTCGCAACCGCCAGGGCCTTTTTCTCTTCTGCCAGGGCCTCATTCTCCATCTGCAGCCGCTCCACTTGCGCCTGCAAGGCATCGCGTTCCGCTTCGACCGCTTCAAGCTCCGCCTGTCCCGCCGCCTGATGCCCTGCAACATCCGGCTCGCGCTCTTGCTTCATAGCGGCCATCTCGGCCTCGAAGGCATCCGTCATTTCCTCCAATGCCTGCTTTAACGCCTCAATCTGTTGATCGCGTACGGCAAGTTGGTTTTCCTGTTCCACTATCCGGTTCTGCAGCGCAGCTACATCTTCGACTTGTTCCGTAAACAACGCATCCAGCTCTCCGAACTCGTCCGAGAGATCCGCTTCTTGTGCGGGCACCGGACCAGGCAGCATGGATATGCCTAAGAGACAAACACAAATTATTCTACATCCGATACGTCCGACCTTACTGACCATCATCTGCTTTCTCCTCATAATGCACCTGCGCATCGTTCCTAGCTTATTGTGCGCGTTGTGGACGATTCACGCGCAGCACATCCACATATCCCCATAACACCCCGATTGCCAACCCTCCCCCATGGGCAGCATTCGCAATGGGTCCAATGGCCCCTGTCATTCCCAGAAAAAACCAGAACATCATCATGAACATGGTCTGGGGATGGACAAACAGTCCGCTGGTCACATCCATCCGGCCCCGCACCCAGCTATACCCCAGCAACCCGAACACAACCCCCGACATGCCACCAAATGCCGGGCCAGCCACCA
>CAZRCN010000041.1:0-18126 GCA_964598575.1 uncultured Victivallales bacterium
CAGGGAGCCTGACTGGTTTTCTGACCCACAGATTCTGCGGAGGAGCCTTTTTTTCCTAACATAAGGAGGGGTGATGCATAATCGGGGAGCCTTGCTGGAGCGCCTTGGTGCACACTTCCGGTGGTAGGAATGAGGAGGGAAATGGCTGGTGTGGTTGGGGTGTGCCTGCTATATGTGAGGTATGAAAGCGTTTACATATAGGCTCATGCGGATGGTTATGCTGGCATGCTTTGGCATGTTGGTGGGGTGTGCCACGGTGCCGGAGACGGGGCGGCGTGCGCTGTACTTATTGCCGGAATCGCAAATGCAAGTGATGGCAGCGGATCAGTTTACCACGATGGTCAGCGAGCAGGAGATTGTACAGGACGGCGATATGCCCGTAAGGGTTGCAACGATCGGGAAGCGGGTGGCGGCTGTGTCCGCCCCACGGGTAGCGGTAGCGGAATGGGAGTTTGTTGTGTTTGCAGATGATGCGGTCAACGCCTTTGCTATGCCCGGGGGCAAGGTCGGGTTTTATGCGGGGCTACTGGATTTTGCAGAGAGCGATGATGAGCTGGCGATGGTGATGGGGCACGAGATTGCACATGTGAATTTGCGGCATGGGAACGAACGTATGTCGCAGGCGCTTGCTTTGGCAGCGGTTGCACTTGGTGCACAGATTGCGGCCAAGGACGAGGATCGGCATGTGCAGGAAGCGATCCTGCTGGCACTTGGTGTTGGGTCGCAACTGGGCGTGCTTTTGCCGTATAGCCGGATTCACGAGAAGGAGGCGGATCGCATCGGTCTCCTGTATGCAGCGCGTGCCGGCTATGATCCCCGCGCTGCAGTTGCGTTCTGGGAGCGTATGAACAGCATGCAAGACAGCGGACATATTCCGGAGTTCTTGTCTACGCATCCCTCCTATGCGAATCGTATCGAGGAACTGCATCGCTGGATGCCGGATGCGCTGGATGCTTACCGCCTCAAACGCAAAGGGGGCAGCGGAGGGGCAGGCGGGCAGGACTGATGCTTGGCGGTGGGGTCCTCGGCGCGTGCAACGAATCGCGGATGCGCCCCATGGGTAGGACCACGCAAGAATCCGTCTTGCGCTGTACGGGCTATATCGGTATATGTAGAGACAATATGTCGCTTTTGTGGTTGGGTTTTCTGGGACAGGATGGCTTGGTAATCGTAAGGCATGAGAAGAAGGATAGCGCATGAAGTCGGTATTTCTGGAAAAACTGATCGACCGTATTGATCGGGTCGACCCTGAGAGCCTGCAATCGCATTTTCTGCATCTGGCACGCGAGCGCGGGCTGCTGGAGATGATATTTCAGTCGATCCAGGAGGGGGTGCTCGTGGTGGATGCGCGGGGGCAATTGAGCTATGCGAACCGCGCGGCGGGCGAGCTGCTGGGCTTTCAGCCCGAAACTGCCATGGGGAAACCCATTACCCGCTATATGCAGGAACTGGACTGGGAACGTATCCTGGCCTTTGACGCGGAGGATTGGTCGCGGCTTATGACCCGCGAAATGGAGATCGTGTATCCTGAACACCGTATCGTGAATTTTTATGTCGTTCCGCTGGATGCCCAGCAGGAAGCGGAAGACGGTGCGGTGGTGATTTTGCGGGATGTGACACGGGAGCGGTTGCAGGAGGAATCGGTGCTGCATTCCGAACGCATGAATGCCGTGCAGTTACTGGCTGCTGGTGTGGCGCATGAAATCGGCAATCCCCTGAATGCACTTACGATTCATCTCCAGTTGATGGATCGGGATATCCGGGCGCTGTTTGCGCGTATCGAGGAAGGGGAGAACGACAAGGCGTCTCTGGAGGATGAGGTTGAGAATTTGCGCGAATTGGTGGGGATTGCACGGGCAGAGGTTGCGCGCCTGGATTTAATTATCAATCAGTTTCTGCGGGCGATTCGACCGACGAAACCGGACTTGAAGCCGATTTGTATCCAGACGTTGCTGGAGGAGAGTCTGACGTTGTTGCGGCACGAGGTGCAGAATCGTGAAATTCGGATTGATATCGAGGCTCCTGCGGGGCTACCGGATATCCGTGTCGATCCGGCCCAGATCAAGCAAGTGTTTTTTAATGTCATCAAGAATGCGTTTCAAGCGATGCCGAATGGTGGGGCACTGCGTATTATCCTGCGTCAGGAAGGTGAATTTCTAGAGATTGCATTCCGGGATACGGGTGTCGGGATCCAACTCGAGGAATTAGGCAAGGTGTTTGAGCCGTATCACACGACGAAGTCGACGGGTTCGGGGCTGGGTATGATGATTGTGCAACGTATTGTGCAGGACCACGGCGGACATATTGAATTGATGAGTAAACCGGAAGAGGGCACCCAGGTGTCGGTGTATTTGCCGTATGCCGGGCGGCAGATGCGTTTGCCGGCCCCGACGGATACCGGGAATGGCACGGGGCACAGGCGGAGGTAAGGAACATGATGGAAGAGAAACGGGCCAGGATATTGGTTGTCGATGATGATCGGAATACGCGCGATGGGCTGCAACGGGCGCTTCGGCGACGGTATGATGTGATGTTGGCAGAAAGCGGGGATCGGGCCTTGAACCTGTTGTCGGAGACGGATGTGGATATCCTGCTCAGTGATGTCCGTATGCCGGGCATGGATGGTGTTACGCTGCTGCAGCGGGCCCAGACCCGGCAGCCGGGCTTGGTTTCAATTTTGCTGACGGCGTACGGCAATGTGGAGGTGGCCGTGGAGGCAATGAAGGCCGGCGCATACGATTTTTTAATGAAGCCTGTGAATCTTGATCATTTGGATCTGCTGCTCCAGCGTGCGCTGCGATCGCGCGATGTGGAGGCCGAGAATCGTCAACTGCGGAAGGAACTGGATGACAAGTTCGGCTTGGAGAGCCTGGTGGGGGATTCCCCGGCGATGCAGGAGATGTTTGATGTGATTCGGCAAGCGGCACCGACGCCGGCAACGGTCCTGATCCAGGGGGAGAGCGGTACGGGTAAGGAGCTGGTTGCGCATGCGGTGCATCGCTTGAGCACCAGGGCCAAGGGGCCCTTTGTGGCCGTGCACTGCGCTGCCCTGACAGACTCCCTGCTCGAGAGCGAGTTGTTCGGTCATGAGAAGGGGGCGTTCACGGGGGCGGTTTCCCGCCGCAAGGGTCGCTTTGAGTCGGCAGATGGCGGTACGTTGTTTCTGGACGAAATTTCTGAAATAAGCCCGGCAGTACAGGTAAAGTTGTTGCGGGTGCTTGAGGAGCGTTGTTTTGAGCGTGTGGGGGGTACGGAACCGGTTGAGGTGGATATCCGCTTGCTCGCAGCCACCAATCGCGATTTGCGTAGCTGGGTGGATGAAGGCAAGTTTCGGGAGGATCTGTTTTTCCGGTTGGATGTGGTCAATATTACCTTGCCGCCCTTGCGGGAGCGCCTCGAGGATCTGCCGTTGTTGTGCAGTCATTTTATACAGGAGTTTGCGGACAAGAGTCAGAAGACCGTAACGGGGATTTCGATGGATGCGGTAGATCTGCTATCGGGGTATCATTGGCCGGGCAATATCCGCGAGTTGCGCAATACGATCGAGAAGATGGTTGTGCTTGCGCGCAATGAGCGGTTATCGGTGCGCGATATTCCGTCTAACATCCGGCAAGCGGTACGGGGTGCCGGGGCCGAGGGGGGTGAAACGCCCCGCGGCGGCATGCGTCGGGGAGCGATGGGTGCTGCGGGTGGTGCATCGCTCGCCGACACGGAGCGTTCCTTGATTTTGCGGGAGATTGAAAAGCAGGGTGGCAACCGAACGAAGGCGGCAGAGGTGTTGGGGATCAGTCGTCGTACCTTGCACCGAAAATTGAAACAGTACCGGGAATCAGGTGAAAGTCCTGACGATGCGGCTGTGAATGGAGGCGCCTGATGATACGTGCATGGGGGCAGGAGCGGGATCCGTATGCTAGCGTTGCGTGGCGGGAACGCGCGGTGGCCTTGGGGCGCTTTCTGGTGATAGGCCTGATCGTGGGCTTGGCGCTAGGGCTTTATGCCATGTTCCGTTTCCGGGGATTGAGCGATCCGGCTGTGATGGAGCAGGCGGTGATAGCCCGTAATCTGGCAGAAGGTCGTGGCCTTGTAACGGATATCCATCGTCCGCTTGATGCCGGGTTGCAGGGGGACGAGGTGCTGCCGGGAGGTTCGGTTCGTTCGCGCTGGCAGGCACCGGGATACCCGGTTTTGTTGTCATGGCTCTTGCGGCTGGTTCGTCCGGCGCATGCATTTAGCGGGAGTGGATTGCTGCTTGCAGAAGTAGAGGTGATGGTACCGCTGGGTATCTTGCTGTTTCTGTTGTCCATCTGGTTGGTTTGGTTGATCGGGTGTCAGATGTATGATGCGGATAAGGCGAAGGTAGCGTTTATCGTATATGCCGTTTCGTGGTTGCCTTTGCAGGGGGCGATGGGGGGTGGTGCCGCCGGATGGGTCCTGGTTCTGGTGCCGGCTGTTGTGTATGCGGGGCTATGTGCCTTGCACGCCAGTACGGTAGCCCAAATGCCACTACGGACCTTGCTCTGGGCTGCGGCGGGTGGATTTGCAGCGGGGCTGTTGCTGCTGGCGGATACAGCCATGGGGCTGCTCATGGTTGGGGTTGGTGTGCTGCTGGCTACTGAACTACAGCGTACCCGGTGGTTGGGGGTTGCCTGTTTTGTTCTGGTGTCGCTGGTTGTCTGGATGCCATGGTTCCTGCAGGGTGGGGCTTTGGCGTACCCTTATTTGTTTCTACAGGGAACAGACTTGTATCCAGGAGAACAGTTGTTCCGATCAGAAGCGTTTACCGAACGTGCCTGGCGCGTCGCGGCCGCCGTCCGCGGCGGCATTGCAGACAGAATGGTTGCGTTTGTGACGGGTCGGACCTTGTGGCAGGCGGGTCTGGCAGGTCTTTTCTTTGTGGTGGCCTTGTTCCGGCGGGAAGAGCAGGCCCACCTGCGTACGCTCAAGATCATCCTGTTGGTACTGTTGGTTCTTGCACCGGTTTTTCCCTCGCAACCGGGTAGTGCCTGGCAACCTTGGATGGGCTATTACCCCCTGATGGTGTTGTTCGGGGTGGGCGCGTTTCTGGAGCTTCTTGAACGGGAGGAGTATTTTGATGTGTTTGCGCGGCCGTTTCTGACTATGGTTTTTATCGCGGTTTGTGCCTTGCCGGCAGGGCTTGCGCTGGTGCGAGGGGAAGGAACGAATCCGTATCCGCCTTATTATGGGCCTTTGCAGGCTTACGTGGGCGATCTGGTCGAGGAGGATACGTGGCTCGTGACGGATATTCCGTGGGCTACGGCCTGGTATGGGCGCAGGCAATCGCTGCTGCTGCCGCAACACCCGGATGCGTTGGTGGGCGCGGCGGAACAAACGGTTGGTGGCATCTACCTGACGGGCAGGTATGCCGCATCTGCCGGCAAAAGGCAGGATGGCGACCGCCTGTGGCAGCTTATGTACGTAGACCAACAGGTTCCGGCGGATTTCCCTTTTGCTTATGGCATGTATCTGCCGGCCGAAACCCGGGACCAGCTCGTACTGCTGCAGGATCCGCTGGCAGAACCACAGGAATAACAAAGGGTTGGCACGGATGATGCGGCGTTGAAACTTGGTTCGAAGCTGGGGGAGCGACATACGATTACGGGCGAAGATTACGATGAACGATTGTGTTTTTCCTTACTCGTAATGCGTTCTCGTCGCCGTTCTCGTTGGCCGAAATTGGGTGTTCATGTTGCGTCCAAAGGAAAGCAAAACAATGAAGGTACTGGTTAGTATAAGGGCGCTTGGGGCAATGCGAAACGGGGCTGAGGTGAAGGTGGAGAATTGTGCCAGATTGATGTTGTTGGTGTTGGGCTGCCTTTTGCCGATGGGTAGCGCGATGGGGGCTGATCGTGGCTTGACGCGGGCGGCCCTGCGCGCCCGGCTTGCCTTAATGCGGGTGCACACCGCGATTTCGGCTGATCGCAGGCTTTATGTCTCGGGGCCGCAGTTGGAGGGCAATGCGCTGTTGCTGGATGCGGCGGAGCAGATTCGCGGTCAGATCGAGGCTCTCCTGGGGATGCCAATCCCGTTAGAGGGGCAATCTGTGCGTCTGCAAGTCTTGACGGGGACCGAAGAAGCGCAAGCGGGAGAGAGCGGGGTGCGGGTTGGTGTAGGGCAATCGGCGGGCGAACGTGTGTATCGGGTGTTGTTTTCCGGATATGCGGCGACGTATGAGGCGGAAGCCCGTGAGCGTGTAATCTATGCGTTTTTACTGGCCTACTGTGGCGCTGCACCTGGGGATGGTGCGGTGGTGCCGGAGCTGCCAGCTTGGTTGTGGCAGGGCGTTGCTGCGGTTCTGGACCCCGCGGAGCGTCCGGCTGTGCTGGATCGGGTGCGGCAGGACTGGATGGCCGGGCGTCTGCCGTCACTGGCGGCTGTGATGGCGGCTGGGGATGTGGATCGGCTGGATGCGGCTGGTGCGCGTTGCAGCGGGGCCGTGGTGTATTGGCTGACGACGTGGCCGTCGCATCGCAACATCTTTCGGGAGCTGTTTGCCCGGCTGGCACGCGGAGAGCCGGTGGGTGTCGATACGCTGGAGGTAGCACTGGGGGGAGATCCTGATGATCGGTTTGACCGATGGATGTTGGCGCAGCGTCGCATGATTCGCGGTGTAGGCACGGTTACGCAAGAGAATGTGCAGGCCTTGCGCGTCGCATTGTTGCTTTCTCCCGGCCGAGATGGTATTCCTCGTGGGGTTGCACTGAAGCCAGGTGATGGGTTGTCGGCGTTGTGGCCCTACCGGGATGCGCCTTGGTTTGCACGGGCGGTGCGGCAACGGCAACAGGCATTGCAGCGGGTGGCCCCGGGGCGACCAGAGCGATTTCGTGCATTGGTGGGAGAGTTTGTGGCCGTTCTGGAGGGGTTGTCGCAGGCATCGGATGTCAATACGGTGCGGGCGCAGGAGAAGCGGGCCCGGGCGGGGTTGGAACGTATGGCGGCGGATGTACAGGCAGCGGGTGGGTTTTGGCGTGTGTCGGAGTAGAACGGGAGAGCAAGGGGCATGAGCAAGGAAGAAAAAACGCTGGTTGGTGGGATTGCGCCTGAGGTGTTGGCTTACACGGCGGGCCGGGATGTGCAACTGGACCGGGTATTGGTGGAGGAGGACTGCATCGGGACGGCGGCGCATGTGACCATGCTGGCTGCGATGCCGCTGGATCCACCGCTTTTGACACAGGTGGAACGTGATCAGGTGGTGCAGGAACTGCTTGCGGTAATGCGTAGGAACCGGGCCGGGGACTTCGAGATTACGCATGCGGATCAGGATGTGCATCTGGCTGTGGAGCGCGCTATAACGGATGTGCTGGGGGAGATCGGCAAGCGGATTCATACCGGCCGCAGCCGCAATGACCAGGTGGCGGTGGATGTGCGTTTGTATGCGCGCGGGCAATTGCTGCAGATTCTGGAGGAAGGGGCTGCCCTGGCGCAGGTTTTATTGGATATAGCCGAAGAACACCGTGCGGTGCCCATGGCGGGGCGTACGCATTTGCAGCCGGCCATGCCCAGCTCGGTGGGGTTGTGGGCCAGTGCCCATGCCGAGAGTCTACTGGATGATTTGGAGTTGGTGCAGGGTGCGCTGGAGCAGACGGATCGTTGCCCGCTCGGTTCTGCGGCCGGCTATGGGGTGCCGCTGCCCATTGACCGGCAGTTGACGGCTTCGCTGCTCGGTTTTACGAGACCCATTCATAATGTGCTGTATGCGAGTATGACGCGCGGACGCTGTGAACTGGTGATTTTGCAGGCTTTGTCCCAAGTCATGCTGAGCGTGGCTCGTTTGTCCGAGGATATGGTTTTGTTCCTGATGCCGGAGTTTGGCTATTTCCGGTTGCCGGCTGCGTACTGCACTGGTAGCAGCATCATGCCCCAAAAGCAAAATCCGGATGTGTTTGAGCTGGCCCGTGCGCGGAGTGCCACGGTTCTCGGGGCGGCGCAGCGTGTGGCCGGTATTGTCAAGGGGCTGCCTTCGGGCTACCAACGCGATTTGCAGGAGACGAAGGAGCCCTTGCTGGAGGGCTTGCAAATCACACTGGATACGCTAGGGGTGCTGCAGCCGGTCATGGCGGCGGTCACGGTGCAGGAGGATGCGTTGCGCGCGGGGTTTGTGCCCGGTGTTTTTGCCACGGACCGCGCCTTGGAGCTGGTTGCGGATGGCGTTCCGTTCCGGGATGCGTATGCGCGTGTGAAGCAGCAACCGGATGCGCTGGAGGGCCGTGATGCTGCGGCAGCAGCACTGGCCAAGACGCATGAGGGTGCGCCCGGCGGCTTGGATTTTGCGGCATTGCAGCTGCGTGCTGCGCATTCGATTGGTTTTGTCAAGGAACGACGTGGTTGCTACTATGAAGCATTTCGTGGTTTATTGGGGGTTGCGTACCCGGATCTGGAACAGGAATAGAAAAACATGGAGGCGTACATGCGGAAGCAGATAAGCGGATGGGTGATGGGGGTGCTCTTGGCACTTCCCGGTGTAGGGCTGGCGGCAGAGGAACAGCAGAGCGGGATTCCGTTCGAAACCGCAATGGATGTTGCGGTCAAGGGGGTCTACGGCGTTCTGATTGCCCTTTCCGTTCTAACACTGGCCTTTATCGTGTATTTTTTTGTGGTCTTGCGGCGCAAGCAGATCGTGCCGGAGGTTTTCTGTCGCGAGCTGCTGGATAAGCTCCAGACGGGAAATCTGGAAGATGCCCGCCGCTTGTGCAGTTTTCGTGGGGGCCCCATGAGTGCGGTGGTGTTGACAGCACTGGAGCACATGAAGAATGTACCGGATGCTGACCCCACTCTGCTGCGGGATGCTGTGGAAGCGGAGGGGGCACGGCAATCGGAGTCGCTGGATGGCCAGACCCAGTTCCTGATGGATATAGCGGTCGTGGCCCCAATGGTGGGGCTGCTGGGGACGGTGTTCGGCATGATGCTGGCTTTTAATGCGGTATCCGGACAGATTGCGGTGGTGCGGCCCACGGCTCTGGTGGCAGGGGTTAACAAGGCGATGCTGACAACGGCGTTCGGGCTGGTGGTCGGTATTCCGGCCATGATGTTCTATGCGTATTTCCGGCGCCGGGCAGCCAAGCTCATTGCTGCACTTGAGGTTACATCGAGCGAGATGCTGATGGTCTTGCTCAGCCGGAGGCCACAACGATGAATTTTCGCCGCCGGATGAAGCGAGTACAGACGGGCTTCCAATTGGCGCCCATGATTGACATCATGTTCCTGCTGCTGTGCTTTTTTATTGCGGCACAGATTTATGCGCAGTGGGAAACGGAGATAGATGTGACGCTGCCCTCGGCCGTAACGGGAGAATTGCCGGATCGGCTGCCAACGGAAATTATTATTAATATCCGGGCTGACGGCACGCATGTGGTGAATCAGCGTGAGCTGGATACACCGGAGCTGACGAGTCTGTTGCAACGGATTGTGGAATTGTATCCGGGGCAGGCGATCCTAATCCGGGCCGATCTGCAGACAGCCTACAAGCATCTGATTGGCACATTGGATTTGTGCCGGCAGGTCGAGTTGAAGAATATTTCGTTTGCCACGACGGAGCCGGAATCCTGAGAGGTACCCTAGGATGAAGAGATGTGCATACTTGCTAGCCATACTATTGGGCTGTTTGTCTGTTGCATGGGGGCAGACGAATGATACCGCATATGCGGACCGGCTCTTGTTTGCCGACGGATTGTATGCGCGGGCTATGTATGACTTGGCAGTACGCGAGTACGCGGCTCTGCTGAAGGCGTATCCCGATGGCGCATCGAATGACGCAGCTACCTTCCGGCTGGCGGAAAGCCTGCGCCAGGAAGGTGACCTGGAGACGGCCGCCCGGTTTTATTCGCATGTGGTGGTTCAGTTTCGTGAGAGCCCGTTCCGTTTGCGTGCGGCGTATCGGCGTGCCCGGTTGTACATGGAAGAGGGCAATCTGGAGGCGGCGCTGGCCCATTTTGAAGTCATTCTGGAGGCGGAGCCGGAGCCTTCGCTGGCAGCGTCTGCCGTGTATTACAGCGGTGTTGTGCTTTTGCAGATGGAGCGCCTGGAGGATGCCGATGCGGCGTTTGCGCGTCTGATTGAAACGTATCCGGCGTCCTCGTTTGTGGGCTATGCCTGGCTCAAGCGCGGGGAATTGCTGCGCATGCAGTGGGTACAGGGACGGGATGATACGGACGAGAAAGAGGAGCAGGAGGGCGACGCGGAGCTGCTGGCGCAGGCTCTTTCGTTCTACCGCAATGCCCGTCAGGCAGACCCGGACGATCCGCGCTTGCAGGCGGAGGTGTTGTTCCAGATGGCGGATGTGCGATTCCGCGCCGGGCAGTACGAGGAGGCATCCGGGCTGTATCGCGAATTGATGCGGAGCTATCCGGAGGATGAGCGTGCCCGGCAGGCCCGGTTGCAGGCGGCCTGGGCGGCGCTACGATCTGGTTTGTATGCCGAAGCACTGGCGCTGGCGGAAGCAGCACTGGTGGAGGGTACGGAGCTGGCGGCGGAGTGGTTGTATATCAAGGCGAATAGTCAAAGGCAGCTCTTGCAGCATGAGGCCGCGGCCCAGACGTATGCGGCCTTATTGTCGCGCTTCCCGGAGAGCCGGTTCGGGGGGCCGGCCCGCTACGAGCGTGCGGTTTCCTACTTTCAGGCTGGTGATTTTGAGCAAGCGATCGAGGAGGCGGAACAGATTCGGGTGGATGCATCGTTGCGAGCGGATGTGAGCTGGCTGTTGGCGGAATCGTATGCGGCGTTGGGGCGTCGCGCTGAGGCGATCCAGTACTATCGCATTGTCGTGGCGGAGGGCAAGAGCGAGCCACGGGCTCGTGATGCGCTATACCGGTTGGGGCACCAGCTACAACAGGAGGCATCATACCGCGAGGCCTCACAGTTTTTTCTGCAGTTGGCGCGGCAATTCCCGGATAGTGATCAGGCTCCCCAGGCGTATTTTGCCTCGGGGTTTGCGATGGCAGAGGCCGGGGCCTACGAGGAGGCCGTTCGTGACTGGTTATTGCTGGTGCAACGGTATCCGGAGCACGCTTTGGTGGAAGAGGCGCTGTATCAGCGGGCGATGGGGGAGATTCGTCTGGAACGTGACGAGGATGCCCTGGCGACTTTGCATGAGCTGTTGCGGCGTTATCCGGAGGGTCGATATCTGGCTGATGCGTATTACTGGCAAGGTAGGCTCCAGGCGGAGGCGGGGCAATATGAGGAAGCGAGTCTGGCCCTGGAACGTGCATTGTCCGTGGGGGGGCGGGATAGCTTGCAACGCGAAACGCGCTTTCAGCTTGGGTTGGTGTATCAACAGCTAGACCGGGAAGAGGCGGCGCTATCGCAATGGCAGCCGCTACTGGAGACTCCGTCCCGCAAGCTGTTTACGCCGGCGCTGCTGGAATGGATGGCGGAGCAGCAGGCCACCCGGCAGAAGTATGCGGAGATGCTGGTGGCGGCCGAGTTGTTGGCGCGTCAAGAAGAGCCGGCCTGGCGACAGGCGGGATGGGTACTCGCGGGGCGGGCACACGTTGCGCGGGATGAGCAGGCGCAGGCGCGGGACGCTTTTCGTGCGGGGTTGGCGGTTGACGACAGCAAAACAATCTATGCGGGGGAGGCGGCGTGGCAGCTCGGGCTGCTGGCGCTTGCGCAGGAAGATGCCGATGCGGCGGAAGCGTACTTCCGTCAGGCCAGCACCTTGGCGGCTGGCGAGCGCGCAGATGCCATTCGTGCGCGTGCCCTGATGGGGCTAGGGCGTGCAGCATTGCAGCAGGGGCGCAGGTCCGACGCGGCCCGTTTTTTCATGAGTGTAGCCATTTTGTATGATGATCCGGACCTGGTGCCCGAGAGCCTGTACGAGGCCGCGACGCTGTTTGAGGATCTGGGGCGGATCGAGGAGCGCAAGAAGGTTGTGGCAGAGCTTGGGGCGCGTTATCCGGAGAGTGAATGGGCAGGGAAAGCGAGGTCGACATGGCAACCATGACCGATGGTCCCGACATGCGGCTCGCGGAAGCGGACCGGGCGGCCTTACGGCAACGAGGCAAGTATGGGTTTGAAGATGCGCATTGGGTGGCCGGTTTTGTTGCGGCAGCCATTTCGTTGGCGGTACATGTGCTGATCGCCTGGGGGGCTTCCTGGGTTGATTTTTCGGGTATTGCGCCTGGTGGCGACCGGCGCGCGGATCCACAGTGGTCGGAACCGATGCAGGTGGAGTCGGTGGATCCAACGGGGGCAGAAGCGCAAGTGCTGGATGTGCTGCAAACGCTGGATGTTGGGGAGGCCCAGGGGACGGCAGCGGAAGCACTGGATGAGCTGGAGAGGTCCCCTGATGCCGCTTCGGTGGAACCACCCGCGATTACCATGCCGGAGGTTGAACTGGATCTGGAGACGATGCAGGCGATGGAACCTCCTGCGCTGGACGAGATGTGGCAGCCACGCCAGGAGATTCTTGCGATCGAGACGGAGGCCGTTGCCGGGGAGCCGTTGGATATTTCGCCGCGTCGGATCCCCGCGATTGCCCGTGTGCCGGATGCCCCGGATCTGGTGTTCCCGGTTGATGTGGAGGACATGACAAATGAAACCTCCCGGGCATTATTCGGGGGTGTTGCGGTTGGTCAAGACGATGCGCTGGGCACGCAATCCGTACCGCAGCCGGAACCTTCGGCTCTGCTGGAGGGTACAGCAAAGGCGACGGGCGAAACCACATTCGGTGAAGACCCGGTAGCCGAAGAGGCGGAGGATGTAACGGACGTCACGAATATCGAGCATGTGTTGCAGACGCAGGTTGAGACATTTGAGCCGGAAGGAAGTGCATATGGATATTTCCGTGTCCGGGTGCAGCGTGCCGGAAAAGAGCTATTGCCGGTACGGCCAAAGGATGTGTTGTTGGTGCAGGACACCTCATCCACAATCGCCGAACGGCGGTTGCGGTTCAGTCGGCGGGCTATGCTTGAGGGGATCGAGCTGTTAGCATCGGAAGACCGCTTTAACGTGGCGACATTTGTCGGGCAAACACGGTTTTGCTTTCCGGGCTGGGCGCGCAACACGCCGGAAAACCGGGCAAAGGCGCGCGCCTTTATCGAGGCGATGGAGGCTGAAGGCAATACGGATTTCCTGCGTTCCATGCGCGATCTTTTAACGCTCCCGGTCGCTGCGGGCCGTCCGGCGCTTGCACTGGTTATCACCGATGGCATCATGCACAGCGGCGAGACAGACAGCAGTGAGGTCATCGGGGCTTTTACGCGGGAGAACGACGGACGATTATCGATTTATACGGTTGGTGTGGCGGATTATGCCAATGCGTACTTGCTGGATATGCTGAGCTACTCGAATATGGGTGGGTCTTATTATGTTCGGGCAGGGCGATGGGATATACCCGAGACGATACTCGGTGTGCTGCGTTCGGTTCAACGCCCGGTCTTGTCGGGCCTGCGGTTCCGGTTTGCAACCGATTCGGGGATCGAGGGCTTCCCGATCCGCCCCGGGAACCTGTATCTGGACCGTCCTCTCACGTTGTATGGTCGGTATCCGGCAGGTTTGGACACACTCACGTTCCAGGCCATCGGCCGTGCAGGCGACGAGCAAAGCGATATGATGTATACACTGCCCCTGGGACCCGAAACCCGGAGTCGGAATGCCCAGATCCGGGATGCCTGGAGCTTGCGGAAGATCTATCACCTGATCGGGGTCTATACCAAGGACCGGGATCGGGAGGCATTGCAGGAGATGCGTCGGATTTCGCGCGAGTATGACCAGCCGATTCCTTATCGGAGGGCGTTCTGGTTCTAACCTCCTTTTTTGCGTGAATGAGCTTATAGGAACATGCTACAGTTCGTGCCAACATGAAAGTAAAAGAATTTAGTAACTACCGCGCACCGAAGCGTCGTCCGTGGCTAGCCATCGTGCTGGTTGCGTTCGTTGTGTTGCTGGTGGTGTGGTTTGTGCGGCGCTCACAGCGGGGGGTGGAAGAAACTACGGACCAAGCAGGGCAAGCGGCGGGGCAGGCCGAGCCAAGCCTGGTGGCGGATACGGGTGTGCCGGATGGTGGCACCGCAAAGCCACCGGCGGATGATGCGAAATCGGCGGTACCGGTACCGGCGGAGATCACGGCCGTTGTGGCAGAAGCGGAGCGGCTCCGCGAAGAGGATGAGCTGCAGGCCGCGCGTGAGCGGTATCAGCGCGCTTTGGCCATGGCGCAAGGTCGGCGTGTACGGACCCGGATCGAAAAGGCCCTGGGGGCTGTGCATATGGATCTGTTGCTAACGCCGCGGCCGATGCCGGAAAAGATTGAGTATGTGGTCAAGCGTGGGGACTCGCTGGGCGCGATTGCGGCGCGACACGGCACAACGGTGGCTCTGCTCAAGCGCAGTAACCAGATTGAGAATGCCAACCTGATCAAGGTTGGGGATTTTCTGCTGGTTTTCACGGGGCGGTTTGAGATTCAGGTCAACAAGTCGCGTCGAGATCTGGTGGTTCTTATGGATGGATCTTTTTTCAAGCGCTATCGGGTAGGGACCGGGCAATTCGGTAAGACGCCGGTGGGCACGTTTGTGGTGCGGGAGAAGATTATCGAGCCGTCCTGGTGGCCACCGAGCGGACGCGAAGTGCCATTTGGGCATCCGGACAATATTCTGGGGACGCGCTGGATGTCGATTCGCGCGACGGGGGACACGCCGGATGTAAAGGGGTACGGCATCCACGGTACGTGGTCGCCGGAGAGCATCGGGCATGAAGAGAGCGCGGGCTGTGTACGCATGCTGAATGAGGACGTGGAAGAGCTCTACACATATATCCCGATCGGGACGCCTGTTACCATTCAGGAGTAACATCTGCCGGCGCGTAAGTACACGCATATTGTTATCAAGGGGAAACGATGCAAACAGGAAGGTTGTCTGCCGTTGTTGGGGTAGTCGGAACGCTACTTCGGGGTGGGGTAATTGGCGTGGCGAATATCATACCGGGTGTCAGCGGGGGTACTTTGGCGCTTATGCTCGGTATCTACGAACGCCTGATTGATGCGCTTGGCCATATAAATCTGGCCTTGCTGCGCAGGGGCATGGCCGTCCTGCTGTTGCGCAAAGGTGCGTGGCAGGCCTTCTGGCAGTATGTGCGCGAGGCCGATCTGTTCTTTGTGGGGTGGTTGGGGACGGGAGCAATACTGGCGATTGTGGCAGCCTCGCGCGTAATGGGGTGGATCTTGTTGGAACATCCGGCCTTTGCCTTTGCTTTTTTCATGGGGCTGGTATTGGCATCTGTCGTCTATCCCTGGCGCAGCCTCACGCGTCGGAGCTGGGTGGAGGCGGTAACGTTTCTGTTGGCGGCGGTATTAACGGTGGGCTTGAGCCTGGCGGTACCGGAAAGCACGCGTTTGGAGCGGGCGGAGCGGAAGCAGGCACTGGCTGCCGAGCAGGTGGATGCGGCGGTTGTGGTGCAGTTGGATATACGCCATCTGGTTTTGATTTATGGTGCTGCGGCAGTGGCTATTTCGGCCATGGTGCTGCCAGGGGTAAGCGGGGCATTTGTCCTGCTGCTGTTTGGTGTGTATTTTGATGTACTGACAGCGGTGAAGGGCGGGGATCTCCTGGTACTCGGGGTTTTTGCGGTAGGCGCCCTAACGGGGCTGCTTGTTTGTACGCGCCTTGTCAGCCGGTTGCTGCATCGGTACTTCAATCCGACGATGGCGTTTATGCTTGGACTGATGGCTGGGTCGCTCTATGAACTTTGGCCCTTCAAGAAGATGATTCCCGTGGCGGGGGAGCCGCTGTTTCTAGGAAACACGTTGCGGGGATCTTCCCTGGTGGAAGAAGGCGGTGCCTTGCTGGCATTTTGTGTGGGC
Organism: uncultured Victivallales bacterium; assembly: GCA_964598575.1. Lineage (GTDB taxonomy): Bacteria > Verrucomicrobiota > Kiritimatiellia > UBA8416 > UBA8416 > T3Sed10-140. Next base: position 15,809 of record CAZRCN010000041.1, read on the forward strand.
TTGCTGCTGGTGGCGTTTTTTGCATGGGCAACGCGTACGGACCAGGATCCGGTAGGGAAGTCACAATCTGGCATGGCAGTGGGGGATCAATGGTTATGATAGAATCCGGTGCCGATTCGGTACAGCGGCGCATAGGTATTTTTGGCGGCTCCTTTGATCCGGTTCATCTGGGACATTTGATCCTGGCCCAATCGGCGCTGGAGCATTTCGGGTTGCAGGAAGTGTGTTTCATGCCCTGTGCGGATCAGCCTCTTAAGCGGGGCTTGGCGTGTGCGGATGCCGGGAGCCGGCGGGATATGCTGGATGCGGCGATTGAAGGCAATCCGTTCTTTCGGTTGCTGGATATCGAGTTGCAGCGGGGCGGAATCTCCTACGCGGTTGATTCCTTGCGAACCCTGCATACGCAGTGGCCTGACTGTGCATTCACCTTTTTAATCGGGGCAGACACGCTGGCCGAGCTGCATCACTGGTATAAGATAGAGGAACTGGGTCGGTTGTGCCGGTTCGGGGTATTCGGCCGGCCGGGCCCGTCGCGGGTTTCAGCATCAGATCTGCCGCTGGGTGTGGAGGTAGAATATGCCGGGGCGAGTCGTATGATCGATATTTCGTCAACGGATATACGCCGCCGGGTTGCAGAAGGCCTCAGTATCCGCTATCTTGTTCCGGATTGTGTGCAGATGATGATTATGGAGCGGCATTTATATCAGTAGGAAACCGACCGGGGAGGTGCGAGATCGAAGCAGAGGCATTGGTAGAGCGTATCCAGCAGATACTGGATGATAAGAAGGCGACGGACATTCGGGTCCTGGATGTGGCAGGGCGATCGACGGTAACGGATTGGATCGTCGTGGCCTCTGGCATGAGTAAACCCCACGTCAAGGCATTGTATGAAGAGGTTCTGGTGCGTCTCAAGCATGAGGGGCAACCCTGTTATCGGCATGCCGGTGATGTGGAAGGGGGATGGCTCATCCTGGACTACGTTTCGGTTGTCGTGCATGTGTTCATGCCGGAGGTTCGCGCCTACTACGATCTTGAAACGCTCTGGATGCACACCGAGGCACGACCGGATGCGGCGGAATCGGTCGATGCCCCAGCGGTTTAGGCCATGGTCTGGAGCATGTCGAGGGATACGGCGTAGCGCAGCGCTCGACCATCCCGAAAGGCAATCGCCTCCTCGATAGCCGTGTCCGCCATGCGCCAGACTTCATTGCTGGTGGACCCGGCAATGTGGGGCGTCAGGAAAACATTGGGAAGTGAATATAGCGGCGAGTTTTCCGCGGGCGGTTCGGGCGCGGTGACATCCAGGATCGCGGTCAGGTCCGATCGTTTTTGCAGAACCTCGATCAGTCCGTTTTCGTCGACGGTTGCGCCACGTCCCGAATTCAGAAAGGTACTGTGGGTGGGCATGGACCTGAAATGCTCGGCGCGGAGCATGCCGCGCGTCTCGGGCAGATTGGCAAGATGATTGCTGACAACCATCCCGCGCGCAAACGCATCGGCCAATTCCACCTTTTGCACCCCAAGCTGTCGGGCCTTTTCCGCGGACAGGAACGGATCAAACACCAGAATATGCAGGCGGTAGGGCTGCAGGCGCGCGATCACCGCCTTTCCGATCATACCGGCACCCAAGAGGGAAACCGTGGTTTCGAAGTTGCCTGGAAAGGGTTGCTGTTTCTGTTGGCGCCAATCCTGCTGGGTATGCAGGTTGCGGGAGAAGGCGAGGACGCCCTTGTTGGCGAGTATGATGTTAGCGACGGTATATTCTGCCACGGGTATGGCATTGGCCGCCCAGGCGGAGATGACCGGAATGCCGGCTTCCAGAAACGGACGGGCAAATGACTGGACGGATCCTGCGGCATAGAAGACCGCCTTGAGGGCTTTGAAGGCGCGGAGTTCTGTATCCGCGAACCGTGGCATGCCCCAGGTCGAGAAGAGGCACTCGGTTTGTGCCAGTACCTCCGGATCAGCTTGCTCGATGTTCGCGGGCAGCACATCAGGATGCAGCGTAAAGGCCTTGGCTACCTGTTGCTTGCGTCCACAGCCGTACACGCGCGCAATGTTTTGGGCATTACCGATAAAAGCAGCTTTCATGTTGTTTCTTTCCAGATCCTTATCTTGTTACCTAACCTTCATACCGTACCATGCAAGCAAATGGGTAACATGAGGAGGGATTCGTTGGCAAGGTCCATCCTGCCGGCCCGCACGGGTTTTGCTACGTAAAAACCGCAGTCAGGGTGGTCGAAAACCGGCCCGCCAAAAAAAAGGGGGTCTTCCGCAGAATCTGTGGGTAAGTCAAGGGCGTAGGCTGCGTAAAACGT
>CAZRCN010000042.1:0-3169 GCA_964598575.1 uncultured Victivallales bacterium
ATACCGGTGGAGTTCCTATCGGGCTTATGCAGGCTACGAGAGGGCGGTAGGCTGGATTCGCGGATAAGCGGGGTGATTGGGGGCGGGATGTGACGTTATGGGCTGCACGCAGACTGGGAGGGTATACACTCAAGGAACTAGCGGATCAAGTCGGCGGCTTGGACTATAGTGCCATCTATCAGGCCGTCAGGCGCTTGGAAGCTCGCGCTAAACAAGACAAGACATTGGCTACTAGAATGGAAGCCTTTCGGCGAAGGTTGGGTTGCATGTATAATGTCTAGACGTGACCCCATAGCTCCACCTTGGAAGCCTTTCGGCGAAGGTTGGGTTGTATGTCTAATGTCTAGTGGCTGTTGAAAAAGGGGGTTTTTGATCACCCAAAAGAGGCTTCGCGTTAAATTGTGGCAGTGCATGCATCCGTTTTCTGTATTTTCTCAAATATCCTGATCCATTGGTTTGCCAGGCGTATGGTGGCTTCTAGGGCCTCTCTCATAGCCTTTGAAGCCCTTGTATGCACACTTGCTGGTCTTGTCGGCTGGTCAGCGTGTTTGATTATTCGCTTCATGTTCTGAACTGCTGCTGTCATCAGGCATTGATCGAGCACGTTCCGATGTCCTCTGCGTCTGGCTCTAGCAAGCCCCATGAACTCCTTGGCCTCCCCGAATAGCATTTCTATTTTCTTGCGGCAACGTTGGCTGATTCGGTATGCATCCGTCTTTCGAAGCTCATCTGCATAGTCGAGATATTTCTTATCAAGGTGCAAATGAACGACACGATAACTGGCTCTTGTGCATTGCGCCTTCAGTGGACACACCGAACAGTCTGATTGACTTGCTATATATTCAACTTGCCGATTGCGTTTGTGTGTTGTACGCCGTTTCAGACGATTTCCTCTCGGGCATATCAGGCTGTCATCTTCTTCTACATACTTGAACTGATCTTTCCCGAATATTCCATCAACATGTTTCCCTCTCTGTTTTGATTTTGAAACATGCGGTTTAACGCCTGATTCGCAAATGGCCCTTACCGCTGCACCGAACCCATACGCCTTGTCACCACCTAAAGTCGCAGGCTTTATTCCATAAGCAAAACGACTGCGCTGCACCATTGTGCCAGCAGCCTGTCCCTCCTGATTGAGATTGGGTTCTGTCAACTCCACATCAAGAATCACTCGACTGCTGTTATCCATGAGAATGTTGTGTGAGTGCGCCAAGCGCGTCTTGCCGAATTTCTTGCCATAAATACGTGCGTCAGGATCGGTGCTGCTCCGATGTGTCTTGTTGCTTAGCTTACGGCCCGTATTGGGTAAGGGCTCCTGATCGTAATCGCGGTTCTCGGCTTCCACTCGTTCAAGATACTCTTCTGCTCCAAAAGGTACTTCTATTTCCTCAAGACTCTCCAGTGAGGCGTTCGCGCGTAAGGGGGTCGCATCAACAGTGAGGTGTTGCCCTTTGACCAAACCGCGATCCTGCGCCTGCTTGACGATATCGGTGAACAACTCGCGAAAGATATCCCGCTCAGCAAACCGCCCATAACGGTTCTTCGTAAAGGTTGAATGGTCAGGGATCTTATCTTCCAGACTCATTCCACAGAACCAGCGATACGCCAAATTCAGACTGACCTCCTCGCAGAGTCTGCGTTCCGAAGTGATGCCATAGGTATAGCCAATAATCATCATCCGGATGAGAACTTCCGGATCAATCGATGGTCGCCCCGTGTGACTGTAGAGACCTTCTGTTGCTTCATGCACAATCGAAAGATCAATCCATTTATCGATCTTGCGTAGGATGTGATTACGAGGAACAAGGTCTTCAAGCCGCACACAGGCAAACAGCGGTTCTTCTCGCTTTTGTTTACCTTTCATTCGCCTCCTTCAAGAGATGTTGTCGAGCTTGATCAAGCAGTAAGATTAACTGCTTGAAATATAACAAATACTCAAGCTTGAACCAAGACTGGAGAGGCAATTAACGTGAGTTTTTCAACAGCCACTCTAGACGTGACCCCATGGCTCCCATGGCTCCCCGAGGGAGTTTTTGTCTCTTGACATCCGCCTCTAATGGATGACCCCATGGCTCCCATGGCTCATATTTCAGGACGGGACACTCTCCGCTAACTCCTAAAACCTAACGCCTAACGCCTGCGGCGATTCTTCGCCGCTGGGCTGTAAAAGCGGTACTTGACTTTTGTGATGTGTCGACCTAGGGTAACCAGCCCTGTGAGTTTTATCAGAGAAGTAAAGTCAGAACAGTAGGGTGTTATTATGAAAAGGACGTATCAGCCATCGGTAAAAAAGCGTGCACGCAAGGTGGGCTTCCGGGCACGGATGGCCACGAAGAATGGTCGTAAGGTATTGCAGAGTCGTCGCCGCAAGGGCCGGGTCCGCTTGACGGCGGTGTAAACGGGTAGACGAATTTGTGACAGACCAACCGGAAGACATGCGGACCGGTGGTTTTGGCAGGAAACACCGTTTACGCCGTGGTAACAGCTTTGCACGTATATTCCAGGATGGACAATGCGTGGTGGGGCGGACGGTCGTTGTGCGGGTGATGGCAGCAGAAGCTGCCTGGAGCCGTTGCGGGGTCATTGCGAGCAAGCGAACCTTTCGGCGTGCCGTTGACCGGAATCGAGCCAAGCGCTTATTACGGGAAGCCTTTCGGCGGGAGCGGGCGTTTTTGCCGGTGGCCTGTGATGTGATCCTGATTGCGCGCAAGCGGATACTGGATGATAGCGTATCGGCAGTTATCCGTGACCTGCAGCACATCGAACGGCGAATAGACTGGACGCAATGCAGGGGAGAAGGATGAGTTGGCTACGACAGATACCGGTTGCTTGTATCCGGCTCTACCAGATGCTGCTTTCCCCTTGGCTGGGCGCAAACTGTCGATTTACCCCGAGCTGTTCCACCTATGCATGCGAGGCATATTTGCGGCACGGTATTCTGCGGGGAAGCTGGTTGAGTGTTCGTCGGATAAGCAAATGCCATCCGTTTCATGCAGGCGGTGTGGATCAGGTACCCCCTATAAAGGATAAAGAAGCAGGAGAGGCTCAGAGATGAATAAGTCGGATCGGATCATGGTTGGCGTGTTGGTGCTTGTATTAATTGGCTGGTCCTATTTCGGGCAGCGGATGGCACCGCCACCCGCACCACCTGAAGAGCCGCCTGCTGCAG
>CAZRCN010000042.1:3269-18018 GCA_964598575.1 uncultured Victivallales bacterium
ACGATCCGCTTATTCTGGATTTTGGTGCAATACCGGCGCTTGGGTATGGCGGCGTGGCAGGTGTTTCCTCGGCGTATGCCTTTACGGTAGAGCGGCTACGGGACGTGCCGGGGGTTCGCATGACGGCTTCCTCGGATGGGCTGGAGCTGGAGCGGATCGTCACCTTGAAGGATGGCTATCAGCTTGCCGTGGAAGACCGGTTTCTGAACCAGTCTGATGGCGAAGTGGCTCTGGAGGCTTTCCAGATTCATACCGGGGAAATGCTGCTGCAGGAGTCTGGTCCCGGCATGCGCGGCATGGCGTATCTGGGCGTTGATTACCTACAGGAATCCGAGAATAAGGTGCAGCACACCGGCAAGCGACTGCGTAGTTATTTCGGTGTCGGGGGGGGATGCAGCACCCCGGATCTGCAGCATGTGCCGATTGAAACGACGGAGACGATTTCCGAGCCGATGCGCTGGGTGGCTGTCAAAAACAAGTTTTTCACGCAAATTCTGACGCCGGAGGCGGGAACGCCCGGCATAGATATCCGGGTAGCGCGTGAGGATGACTCGGATTTTCGGCTATCGGCGGTACGGGCCAGCCTCGCGCTTGATCCCATGGTGCTGGGGCCGGGAGAAACGCAGGTGCGTTCCTATCAGTATTATGCCGGACCGAAGAAGTATACGCTACTGCGTCGCGAAGGGGGCAAGCGTGCCGATATTATGGAGTTCGGCCGGTTTTTCAAGTGGGTTTGCCAGGTGCTCCTACCGCTGCTGAACGGGATTGAGTGGGCGATCCCCGGTGGCTATGGTGTTGCGGTTATTCTTCTTACGGTGATTGTGAAGCTGGTGTTCTGGCCGGTTACGCATAAGGGGACTGAAAGCATGAAGCGGATGCAGAAATTGCAGCCGGAACTCAAAAAGCTTCGCGAGAAATACAAGAATGCCCCGAAGAAGCTGCAAGAGAAGCAGATGCTCCTGTACCGGGAAAACAAGGTAAACCCCTTGGCGGGATGTTTGCCGATGATTATTCAGATTCCGGTTTTTATCGGGTTGTTTACGGTGCTACGGAGTGCGGTTGAATTGCGCTATGCGCGCTTTTTGTGGATATCGGACCTGAGTGAGCCGGAGGGCATTCTGGCTGGGGTGCTGCCGTTTCCGGCGACCGGACTGAATATCCTACCGCTTTTGATGACGGGTACGATGGTGCTGCAGCAGCGCATGATGCCCTCGGGCGCAGATCCGCAGCAGCAGAAGATGATGGCGTTTATGCCGGTTATGATGCTGTTTATCTTTTATAATATGCCTTCGGCACTGGTGCTCTATTGGTCCGTCAGCCAGTTGCTTTCCATCTTGCAACTCTATCTGCAGAAGCGGCGCGACCAGGCTACAACGGCGGTGGCTACGGCCTGAATATCTATTCGGCTTTGCTATCCCGGTTCAGCAAGGAACCGACGGCGGCTTGTGGCGCAAGGTTGCCATCCAGGATGTCCTGCACATGCTCGGAAATCGGTAGCTCGACCTGGTGCTGCTTTGCAAGAGCGAGGGCGTTGGCGCAGTTCCAGACGCCTTCGGCTACCTGGGGCATTCCTTCCATGATGGTTTGCAGGGATTCACCGCGGCCAAGGCGTTCCCCGACGCCGCGGTTACGGCTGTGACGACTGGTACAGGTGACGATCAAGTCGCCCATGCCGCTGAGGCCGGCAAACGTAGCCGGATTACACCCGAGCGCCTCACCCAGGCGGGATATCTCCACCAAGCCTCTGGTGATGAGGGCGGCCCGTGTGTTGTCCCCGTAGCCGAGTCCGTCACTGATTCCGACGGCAAGGGCAATCACGTTCTTTAGGGCACCGCCAACCTGCACGCCGGTTACGTCTTCTGATGAGTAGACCCGGAAGGGCCCCCCGTTGAACGCGCGCTGGATGGTTTCACGATCGGTTGGATTGTCTGCTGCCCCGACGACGGCCGTGGGGATGCCGCGAGCGACTTCCTCGGCATGACTCGGGCCGGACAAGGCGCCCACGTGCTTCGTTGCAAGCATCGTCCGGGCGACTTCGGTCATGGTTTGATGGGTTTCGCGGTCGAGGCCCTTGGTCACGCTGACAAACGTTGCTTTGGCGGGGAGGTGGCCCTTGATACGATGTAGAACGGGGCGATAAAACTGCGTCGGCATGGCCAGCACTACCAGGTCGGCTTGCCGGCAGGCTTGTACGGTATCGCTTGTCCATGTGATATCGTCCGGTAGAGGTATGCCGGGCAAAAAGGTTTGGTTTTTGCCGTTGGCGCGTATGGCTTGGATGTTTTCCTCGAATGCCCCCCATACGGTAACATGGTGCCCGTTGTTTTGCAGGACCAAAGCCAGGGCCGTACCCCATCCGCCATCACCAATTATGGTTGTTTTCATTGTGCTCATTCAACCTCCTCGTACAACCCCATCCACAACCCCTTCACTTCGTAAAGTGGTTCACAGCACCCTTGGTCACGGTATCTTCTAGAGGCGTGGGATTGTGAGGCCGCCGTCTACCATGATGACTTGTCCGGTTGAGTAGGGGAAGGCACCACCGGCCAGTGCCGCCACGGCCTTACCGGTATCTTCGGGCTGTCCCCAGCGGCGCTGGACGCACAAGCCCTCGGCAATCAGCGTGTCGTATTTGTCCTTCACGCCGGCTGTCATATCTGTTGCGGTAACGCCGGGCCGGACTTCGTAGACCGGAATATCATATTCACCCAGCCGCACGGACCAAAGTTGCGTGGCCATGCTGATGGCAGCTTTGGACAGGCAGTATTCGCCGCGACTGGGGGAGGCCACCGTCGCGGAAATCGAAGAGACGTTGATGATGCAGCCCTGCCACTGCGGATTTTCCTGTTTTTGGGCGATCATCCAGTTGGCAACGGCTTGTGTCAGGAAGTAGGGACCCTGTACGTTGGTGCGCATGACGTCCTCGTAGCTCTCTTCGGTTGCTTCGAGGATGTCAAGGCGCTGGCGGGGCGCGATACCGGCATTATTGACGAGAACATGTAGTGCCCCGAAATGCGCCCGGATGGCAGCCAGCATGGCGTCACGCTGGGTGCGGTCGCCTATGTTGCAGGGCGTGTATAGGACGTCGGCCCCCATTTGGCGCAGGTTGTCGAGCGTTTCCTTGACTTGCGAGGCATCGCGCATCCCGCAAAGGACGAGATCAAAGCCCGCCTGGGCGAGCTGTTGCGCAATCCCCAGCCCGATGCCCCGCGTTCCGCCGGTGATACATGCTACAGGTTTGTTCGTCATATGCCTATCTCCGGTACATCGAGCCATTTGCCCTCTTTCCAGGATTGCATGCCCAGCTCGGCGAGCTGCACGCCCTTGGCACCCTCGACGAGCGAGTACTCCCAGGGTTCGTCCAGCGCGACATGCCGGAGAAAGGCTTCCCACTGGATTTTGAAGGCATTGTCATAGTGGATGTTGTTGGGAACTTGCTGCCAGCCACCATGGAAATCGATGGGCTGGGGGATATCGGGGTTCCAGACGGGCTTGGGGGTTTCCGCGGCACTCTGGACCCAGACTTCACGCAGTCCTGCCACGGCTGATCCTTTTTCGCCATCGACTTGTACCGTGAGCAAATCATCGCGTCGAACCCTGGTGCACCAGGAACTGTTAAACTGCGCAACCAGCCCGCCTTCGAGCAGGAAGATGGCATAGGCCGAGTCATCGGCTGTGCAAGTGTACGGCTGCCCTGCTTCATCCTGCCGCTTGGGTATGTCGGTATTTCCGTAGGCCACGAGGCGTTTGACGGGTCCGAATACGTGGTCGAGCACATAGCGCCAATGACAGAACATATCGACCATGATGCCGCCACCATCCTCGGCCCGGTAGTTCCAGCTTGGGCGTTGGGCGGGTTGATCGTAGTCCAGGCCGGTGAAGACCCAGTATCCAAATTCCCCGCGGACGGAGAGAATGCGTCCAAAGAAGTCCGTCTCCTGCAGCATGCGGAGCTTGCGGAAGCCCGGCAGCCATAGCTTGTCCTGCACGACCCCGTTTTTCAAGCCAGCTTGGTGGACGATGGAAGCCAGGCGCAGGGCTTCGGCCGATTCGACGGCCGTGGGCTTTTCGCAGTAGATGGCTTTGCCGGCTTTGACGGCCATTTCGATGAAGCGTGCCCGCTGGAGTGTGCCGGATGCATCAAAGAAAATCTCGTAGTCGCCGTACTTGCCATCCAGCGCACCTTGGATGTCGGTGGTATAGGCGAAGGGTTTGCCAATGGCGGGCGGGCCATATTTCTCGGCGAGTGCCTTGAGTTTGTTTTCGTTGCGTCCCGTGAGGATGGGGTCGGGCATGAGGGTCAGGTCGTTGTTGATGCGGACGCCGCCTTGCTGGATGATGGCAGCAATCGAGCGGTCGAGGTGCTGATTCGTGCCCATGCGCCCCGTGACGCCATTCATGATGATACCGATTCTACGAATTTCCATAATACATGTCTCCTTGCCGTTACAAACTTGCGCGTATATCTACCAGATTCCTGATCCGATTACACGCATAAACAGGGCTAGATGTGGATGGGACCGCCCTCGGGTTCCTCGGTGCACTGCGGGTAGTCTGCTTCTGCGGGTAGGGGCGGTGCTTCTTGTCCGGCTGCCGGCAGGGTGCCGGCCAACTCTTGTTTCCAATGGTCGACATCACCAGCAGGGCCGTAGCAATAGATCATCTTGAGCGGGGTATCGCCTTTATTGCTAAGTTGATGATAGATGCCGGGCGGGATTTGTACGGTTTGCCCGGCAGACAGCTCGCATACTTCTTCGCCGAGGCACATCTCCCCGGTGCCCTCGATGACGATGTAGACTTCTTCCTGCTCCTGGTTGTGCCAGGGAACCTGTCCGCCGTCGGGGTCCAACGTCACCATCCCAATGGCAAAATGCGTGGCTTGGACGGGCGAGACGCCCCCGACAATGTTCTGGGTGCGGCGACGGGCCGGATAGCGGCGCCCTTCGATTTTGGCTAGATCGGCTATAATCATATGCTGTTCCTTTCTGTTGAGACTTATTTGATGTGAGAGAAAAAGGTGTAATATGGTGCGTTATGTGCCATGCGGTGGACCAGGAGGGCGACTTCGCGTAGATGATAGTCACCCCACATACTGGATTCCCCGCAAGGGATGGTTTGACCTTCGGGGATGTAGTCCCAATCGCGTGGCCGATGATAAATGGAGTGCAGGAGCAAACCTTGGTGTTCGGGATTGGTGCTCAGGTAGGGTTCTTCGAGCAGGGTTTGCATGACGGTGAGACCGGCTTGGCGATAGGTTGTGCCATCTTCCCCGCGTGCATCCAGATAGGCACCGAAACGGAGCAGCCCTTGTGCGGCAATGGCGGCGGCACTGCTGTCTACGGGTTCGTAGGCGTTGTACGGGTCCGAGGTCACCTCGTACCGATCGGGGATGTGGACGAGGCCCGGGGCACCGGTATCCCAGAAGGGGATGCCGTCGGTCGTGGTGTGTGCCAGGTAGAAATCGCAACTGGCGCAGGCAGCCTTGCGCATGAAAGCTTCGATGGCGGCATATCCGCCGAAGGGCTCCAGTGACGCCGCAGGCTCTGTGGCAAGAAATTCCAGTTGTTCGGCAAATCCGAGCATGATCCAGGCGAGCCCGCGCGTCCAGGTGCTGAAGGGGGCGTAACCTTGCTGGGAATTCGGGCAGCGGTATTGGCCGTCGTTGGGATTAAAGATGCTTTCGTGGGCTACACGTCCGCGCACATCGTAGGCATCGCGGCCCTCGCCATAGAAGACCGCAAAGTCGGCGGTGGTTCTGGCATGCTGAATGAGTCGGTCCAGCATGGATATGGCCTTGTCGTTCTCTGCCATGAGGGTATGCCCGAGGCGGTGGCTCAGTGCGAGGGCACGCAACGAGCGAATGGTATCGGCAAAAAGGGAATGCGGACCATTAAACGAGTATATGAAGCCGCTGCCATGTGCGGTCGGGCTCCAGCGTCCGGCCTGGACCGCCCCCGAGATTTTCAGTGCCAATTTGTAGTAATCGGCCTCCCAGGAGTTGGTGGGAATACGTTGTTCTTGCATGAGGCGTAGTAAGCCGCCATAGGTACTGACATTATTGAAGCCGTGATCGTGCACACCCGTGTGCGAGATGTGCGGGGCCATGTAGCGACAGGTTCCGCTACGGGCAATGTCGAGGAAATCAGGCGTTTCGACGGCATCGAACTGGAGAACGGCAGACCCGTACTGGAAGCCTTGCGTCCATTCGGTCCAACCGCGTGTCGTATAGCGCCCCTTTTCCGTGAAGACCGGCGACCCTTGCTGCAAGTCATACTCCTGCTCGATCTTCAGGATTTTCTGTCCGGAAATGTTCCAGAATCGGTCAAGGGGTTGTTTGAGGTCAGCGGGTTGTAACGTTGACTGAATCTTCATGCAAGGCACCTTCCTTCTTTCCGTGTGTGTTGTGCCGTATCATACAAAATGGATTGCACAAAAAAGACAAGTAAAAAGCATCTAAAGAATGCTTGCAAACCGAATGTAAACGTGTGAAGATCCGAGGCTTATTCATTCAAGTGGGGAAGTCGGGCAGGTGCCTGGCTGCCGAGTACTGCATGTGCGTGGAGGGTGGTTTGCTTCTGCCACCAACGCTGTAGTGTAAGGTTGAACCTGCAGTGTGGTGGTGAAGCATGACGGGAGGATAGACGAAAATGGCAAGAAACAGTAGCCGTAAGGCCAAAGGTAAGATTGTACGCCGTTTAGGTGTGAATGTGTTTGGGAATCCGAAATACACGCGTTTGCTGGAAAAGCGTCCGAATGCTCCCGGCATGCATGTGCGCCGTAGGGGCCGCCTTTCGGATTACGGTGTGCAATTGGTTGAGAAGCAGAAGCTCCGCTTTCATTATGGGTTGAGCGAGCACCAGTTCCGGTCGGTCTTTACAAAGGCAAAGCACATGACGGGCATCACAGGTGATAACATGCTGGTGTTGCTGGAGCGCCGGCTTGATAATGTTGCCTATCAGCTTGGTTTTGCCGCGACGCGGGCGCAGGCGCGGCAGGTTGCCAGGCATGGCCACCTGAAGATTAATGGTCGCAAAGCCGCCACACCTTCGCAGCTTGTGCAGGCTGGCGATGTGATCACGGTCAAGGACCGGGCATCCAGCCGCACGATGATACATGAGGCGCTGGAGGCAAATCACCGCGAGCTACCGGGCTGGTTGACGCTGGATGAAAAAGCCCTGGAGGCGAATGTGACCCGGTTGCCGGAGCGCAACGATATTGAAACAGCGGCGGACGTACAGCTCATCGTTGAGTTCTACTCGAAATAATTTCTGGTAACAATCCAGATAGCCGGCAGTCTGCAAGGGCTGCCGGCTTTTTTTGTGTCCACAGGTTTTCGATATTGGCTATTGTATGTGTTTTTTGATGCATGTATGATTTGCAGCGTTTTGTAGCGTTGATCGTGTATAGATTGGAAAGGTGGTCCATTGGTTATGGGAGCATACGAACAGCTAACGGCAGAAAATCGAGACAAGGTGGATCAGTTGCTGGCGGACACGAAGAAAAACGGCGGTCTGGCGCCCTTGGACCTGGATGCCTTCTGGCGGGATCAGGAAACGGCTCGTGCCGACCCATTCGGGCAGGACATCCCGCAAGTGCCGTTTGGTGCCATTTGCAACTGGGAATGTACCTTTGCCGAGTTGGGATTGGAGCAGGACTGGTGGCGCTTCAATAACGATGAAGCCTGGGCGCTGGAAGTGAGTCGGCAGTATAATGATCTAGCGGAAACCGTGGTTGGCAAACGCTTGTTGCGGGAGACGCCTGCGGACAAGAGCAAGGCTTGGCCGTCGGTCAAGGCACTGCACGATATTTTTGAGGCTGAAAATGTCTGGGAAGGCGGCAAGAGTGGTAGCTGGTGGCTGAAACAATCAGCTAGTACACCAGAAGAATTATCTGCTTTACTGGACCGTGTGGAGGATCGTTTGGCGCATTTGCGCGACTTTATGCTGCCGGAGAACTGGGAGACGGAAAAGGCCCGGCTGATAGCGCTGGGAAGCAAGGTGCCGCGCTATCGTGGCCAGCGGGGTCCCTGTACCTTTGCCTGTTCGATCTATGGCCCTGAGAATTTGCTGTTTCTTGCCTATGACGACCCGGAGCTGTTCCAGCGCTTCAGTGATGTGCTGGGGCGGGCGATTCTGGCGCGGGCAGGTGTTCTCGATGCCGAGGCTGGCCTTGCGCCGTCCGAAGCACAGCGCGGCTGGTCGTGGGCCGATGACAACTGCTGTCTGTTTTCGCCCGAGTTATACGAGATGTTTGCCATGCCCATTCATCGGGCCGTATTTGCGACCTATGCACCTGATCCATCCGATCGCCGTTTTCAGCATAGTGATTCCAATATGGCGCATTTGCTACCACTCTTGTCGGAGTTGGATTTGACGGGCACGAACTTCGGGCCAACGCTTACGGTTGCAGAGATCCGGGAGCATTGTCCGCACGCGGTTATACAAGGGCAAATGGCTCCGTTTACCTATAGTCGTAATGAGGAGGCCAACATGGTGGCGGAATTCCTGCGCGATTTTGACCAGGCACGCGAGGCCCGGGGGCTGTTGTTCACTACGGCTGGATCGATTAATAACGGCAGTCGACTCAGCGGGATGCGGCTCCTGATGGCCGCCATCCAACGCTATGGCCGTTATTAATTGCTGGATGCAGAAGGACACAAATGGCAACGCAACGGTTTGAGGAACATTTTGGTTTACTGGAGGATATCGGGGCGATAAGTTCGGTGCTCTCGGAGAGTACGGATCTCCAGGGGTTCCTGGACCGCGCCGTGGTAATGGTTGCCGAACATCTGCAGGCCGAAGTGTGTTCGATCTATCTCTACAATGATGCGACCCGCGAGCTCGTGCTGCATTCCACGCATGGCTTGCATGTAGATGCGGTGGGAAAGGTGAAACTGGAACTGGGCGAGGGCTTGGTCGGTACTTCCATGAAGGAACTAAGGCCGATTTGTGTGGACCATGCCAGTACGCATCCCGACTATCGCTATTTTCCGGAATTAGGTGAAGAGCCCTTCGAGTCGTTTCTGGCGGTTCCGATCTTGCGGGGTTCTGAGCGAATCGGTGTGCTGACCGCGCAACGGCAAGATTCGAAGGGATTTGCACATACCGATGTGCTGGCCATGCGAGCGCTTACGGCGCAGCTAGCAGCGTCCATTGAGACCGCCCGCACGTTGATGCAAATGGCTTCGCTGCAAGTGGCCACCGTAACCGCGCAGGAGGCTGAGCAATCCTTTTTCATCAAGGGGCGATCGGCATCGGCGGGGCACGCCATTGGGCCGTGTGTGCATTTTGTGCGGCATCCGGCCCGATCCATTCTGGCGCATTATCTCGATGGGAAAAAGTCTTGCGGTGGGGCCGGGGAACTGCAGGCGGCCCTTGATGCGACCATGGCAGATTTACGTGATATGCAGCATGCCCTCGAATCCAAGTTGCCGGAAGTTGCCGCATTGATTTTTGAAGCGCATATGCTGATGTTGAAGGACAGCAGTTTCACTGGGGCTATGCGGTCACATGTAGAGTCGGGCGGCAGTGCCACCGGGGGCGTGGCAGAGGCTGCTATGCAGTACATCCGGATTTTTGAGGCGAGCCAGCACGATTACGTCCGGGAGAAGGCGCATGATGTGACAGATCTGGCATTGCGGATACTCAAGCACCTGGATGAGGCGTTGGAAGGTCGGGAAGCCGAATGGCGGGACGCTATCGTGACGGCGCGGGAACTGTTGCCATCGGATATTCTCATGATTACACTTGAGGATGTGGCCGGCATCATCCTCTGTGGTGGTGGGGTGACGTCGCATATCTCGATTGTCGTACGGGCTCTGGCGATTCCGATGATTGTAACCGAGGATCAGGATGTAGACCGCATCGCCGAGGGGGATCAGATTCTGCTGGATGCAGATGGAGGGAATGCCTATGTGAATCCCGGGCCAGATGTGCTGGCGCGTTTTACAGAGCGGGAGATGTTACGGCAAAAGGCTGCCCGACAAAAACACCAGATGGATACGGAAACCCGTATGGCAGATGGGCACCGCGTGCACTTGTATGCCAACATCAATTTATTATCGGAATTGGATTTGGCATTGGATTTGCAAGCGGAAGGGGTTGGGTTGTACCGGACGGAGTTCCCGTTTCTGGTGCGTCCCTCGTTACCCACCGCCGAAGAGCAGTTTCTCGTATATTCCAAGTTGCTGGATCGGATGGAGGCACGTCCCGTGTATATCCGGACGCTGGATGCCGGTGGCGATAAAATGTTGCCATACCTAAACATGGGGGCGGAGCCGAATCCGGCTTTGGGGTTGCGTTCAACCCGATTGACATTATTGCACCGGGATGTGCTGCGCGCACAACTCCGGGCCATTCTGCGTGCCGGCGACCATCACCCGGATATGCGGATCATGTTCCCGATGATCTGTTCCCCGGATGAGTTTCGGCAGGCACGTGCGTTGGTCCTCGAAACGGTGGAGGCGCTATCGGCAGAGGCTGGGCAACCGTTTCCGTGTCCGGCAATCGGGATGATGGTGGAATTGCCATCAACAGTGGAGTTGGCCGAGGTCTTTGCGCAGGAGGCCGATTTCTTCTCTATCGGCACGAATGATTTCATTCAGTATATGCTGGCAGTAGACCGGAATAATACGTCAGTGATCGACTATTACTGTCCGCATCATCCGGCGGTTTTGCGGGGCTTACGGCGGATTGCAGCCGCGGCGAAGAAGCACAAGATCGATTGCTCGGTCTGTGGTGAGATGGCGCATGATCCGCAGTATATCCCGTTTTTCCTGGGTATTGGTATCCGCCACTTGAGTGTGGATCCGCACTATCTGCCGGATGTCCAGCAATGCGTCAGCCTGTGGCGGCATCGGGATGCGGAAGCGTATGCCAAAAAGCTGGTGGCGCAAGAAACGATTGCGGATGTAGAAGAAGTCATGAAAACCGAAATGGCAGGACATCCTTGCGAATTGTAGTGGCGTACCCGGCAGGACTCGAACCTGCAACCTCCTGATCCGTAGTCAGGTGCTCTATCCAATTGAGCCACGGGTACGCGTGAAGGTTGGATAGTAACCATGCTTTATACTGGAATGCAACGTAAAAATATGCATATTTCTAAAAAAAGCCGGTTGGTAAGTCCTCGGGGCGTCCCGTATGATGCAGATGTGAAGCTGATGTTCGGAGAGGAATATGGATGCAAGTTCCAGTAAAGAATGTTGTGCAAATCGTGTGTATGCGTTATTACGGGAAGTACCGCGGGGCAGGGTTGTGACATATGGGGCCCTTGCGGAGGCAGCGAATATTGGATCCGCTCGAGCGGTTGGACAGATATTACGTAGGAACCCTAATGCGCCTACGGTACCTTGCCATCGGGTGATTCGGTCGGATCTACGGATTGGTGGATACCAGGGGGCTGCTCAAGGGGTGCATGTGGCCCGTAAGTTGCGTTTACTGAAGGAGGAAGGTGTACGATTTCAAAATGGGAAGCTGTTGAAGCACGAGCTGTTATGGCAGTTTCCCGCAAATAGGGGGGAAGTATGATGCGTTGTGTTGTGATGCCGGTGGTGGTGTTGGGTGTGTTTCTGCTTGGTGGTTGCAAACAAAAGGCGGCCGACGGCGAGGCCATGGATGCCCAGCAGACGGTTGATGTGTATATAGAGGAACTGGCGCGCGTGGAGGCCGAGCAGGGGCTCCATGTCATGGGCGAGCAGGGGATGGAGATGCTGGCTCGTATAGAAGATGCTGCGTTGCAGCAGCAACTGCTGCAATATATGGTGCAGACTGTCTTGGCAGCAGAGGCTTATGATGTCGTGACAGGCATGGTGCCGCCGTTGATGGCGAATCAGGAGGAGCTTGCGGTGTTGGTCGTAAGATGGGCAGGACCAACCATGCTTGAGCAGGCACCTGACCCTTGGTTGACCTTGCTGTTGGAGCAAACGGATTCCATGCAGATTCGTGCGCATGGTCTGCTAGGGTGGATTCACTTGTATGCTGCCCATGCGGGCGAGGATGAACTGGCGATGATGGTGGGGCGCATGCTGTCGGCAGACATGCAGGAATTTTCCGAATATCTGGTGCGCTCGCTGATCGAGGTTGCCCTAGGTAGCGAAGATGCTGAGCGCAAGGCCGTTGTGCTGGCAATGTTGGAAGAGCAAGCGGCTGCCCCCGATGTGCTGCGTTTGGTTCAATCTGGATATGTCCGGTTGGCGCTGCAAGAACAGGATGCAGGGGCTGCGCTTGCCCGGATGCAGCAGCAGGCGGATCTGCTGGGTGACCAGGCCCTGGCCCGGCTATTGCGGTCGCTGTTGGCGCAGACGGATGATGATGAGGTGCTGCATGCGGTGGAAACATGGGTCTATGCTGATGCGCAACAGGAACTGCAGGTTACGCGCCGTCAGTATGCGATGTGGCAAATGCGACAATTGCGGGATCAACAGGATGTTGAAGCCCTGTCGCATGTTGTGGCGCGCGCTCTGGATGCGGGCGTAGAGGCGCAAGCACTGGTATCCCGATTTGTTCGCAACCACTTCTACGGATTGATGGAAACGGCGAGTGAGGCAGACCGTAAACGTGTACTGGCTATATTGCACAGTCTGCAGTTGGCTGCAGGGGAGGGGATGCCTGAGGGACTGCGAACGAGTCTTGCCATGGCAAAACTGGATGGATACTATTATCTGAAGGATTTTGCGTCTGCCTTGGCCTTGGTTGAGGCTGGTATACCGGGGCAAGACGAGGCCTGGCATGAAGAGCTGCGTGATAAGGTTGCGGCGCATCTGGCGCTGCAGGAAGGTCGCTATGCGGATGCGGTGGAGCGTTTTCGGCGGCATATTGATAGAACCCGTCAGTGGGAAAAGCCGATTCATGCCCCTGATACAGGACGATTGATTGTAGCGGATGAAGTGATTGCTTTGAATGAGCGCAGGATTGGGGACATTTTGTTGCTGATGCCAGAGCATGAGGATGAGGCGGCCGAAGCCTATGCGAGAG
The DNA here is from genome assembly GCA_964598575.1 of uncultured Victivallales bacterium. Classification (GTDB taxonomy): domain Bacteria; phylum Verrucomicrobiota; class Kiritimatiellia; order UBA8416; family UBA8416; genus T3Sed10-140. The sequence goes on from CAZRCN010000042.1 coordinate 16,241, forward strand.
CCGCGCAACATTACCAGATGGCTCTTGATCAGTATGCGGATGATCCGGTCTCAGAAAAGGTGATCCGTGCTGAATGGAAGGACTTGCAGCAAACGACCGGCACCGCAGCAGGTAGCGATACCCAGTAGGGCGGCGGAGCGAATCTTGACGCGGGCTGATGGAGGCTGTTACAAATACGGGATTAGCGGTGTTGGCACAATGGGTAGCGAGAGGGAGATAGCATTATGGCAGAGCAGACGCTCGATTCATTACCAAAAAAAGTACAGGACTTATTTAATCGGGGATTTACCGCGTTAGAGCGAAATAATTATGATTATGCGATTGAGATGCTCACGCAGTGCGTAGAAGCAGAACCCGGTTTTTTGCGGGGCTGGAAGTTTCTGCGGGCGGCAGAGTTGAAGCGCTATCAAAAGCATCCAGCCAACGGTCTTGGTGCGGGTATTGCGAAGGCAACCGGGATGCCGAGCTATTGCCTTGCCATGGCGATGCATAAGACGGGTAAGAATGAGAAGGCACTACAGCTACTTGAGGCCTTGCTGAGCAAGAACCCGACGGACAAGACCTATGGTCTGTTGTTCGGGCAGGTGGCGGTTGATATGGGGTTGCCCGAAGTAGCGATTCTGACGCTCGAGATTGTGCGGGACGCCAATGATGAAGATATTGCCGTGATTAGCTGGTTGGGCGGGATGTACCAGAAGGTAGGCCGGATGCGTTCGGCGCGTGAGTGTTTTGAACGGTTGTGCGAGATGAATCCGAATGACCCCAACATGTTGAAGCAGTTGAAAGATATCATGGCGCTTGACAGCATGAAGGGTGACGGATGGGAGCAAAGCGTCGAAAGCGGCGGTTCCTACCGGGATATGCTCAAGGATAGTGATGAAGCCTCGATCCTCGAACAGGAATCCAAATCGGCCCGCAGCGAGTCCGGCGTCGATGCCTTGATCGAGGACATGCAGAAAAAGATCGAGAACGAGCCCAAGAACATTAATTTCCGCCGTGGTTTGGCGAATCTATATATGCAGAAAAAGCAGTATGCGGAGGCGATTGCGGCACTGGAGGCTGCGGTTGAGATTAATCCGGGCGACCCGGAGTTGGAACGCACGCTGACGAATGCACAAGTCAAGGCATTTGAGGCGGAGATAGCCGCGAAGCGAGAGGCTGGCGATGAAGAGGCGGCGGTCCAGATGGAGGGTGAGCTACTGCAATTCAAGTTTGATGACTTACAGTCGCGCGTGGAACGGTACCCGAATGATTTGCAACTGCGGTTTGAATGGGGCGTCATGCTCTACGAGAATGATTATATCAATGAGGCGATCCAGCAGTTCCAATTGGCACAACGCAGTGTCAAGAATCGGGTGCAGGCGCTCTATTATCTGGGGATGTGTTTTCGTTCGAAAAAGCAATACGATGTGGCGATGCGACAGTTTGAGGCGGCCCTTGCTGAGATACCGATCATGGATGCGAACAAGAAGAAGGTGCTATATGAGATCGGGAGCCTGCAGGAAATGCGCGGCGAGAAGCAAAAGGCACTGGATACGTTCATGCAGATTTACCAAGTCGACATCGGGTATCGTGATGTTGCTGCAAAGATCGAGCAATCTACGGAGGAAGATGCCTAGCCCTGGCCCCGGGGTTGGGAGCCCCGGATGATGCATGGTGAAACTTTTCTGGAGTGCGGTGATTGCGCTGCGCTCCATCACCGCACTCCAAAAGGATTACAAACAAGGGTCTTCCGCAGAATCTGTGGGTAGGATATGCCATAGCTGATCGCGGGAAGG
>CAZRCN010000043.1:0-17881 GCA_964598575.1 uncultured Victivallales bacterium
CCCGCCTCGGACGGGAAGGTTCGCGGGTTGGCGTCATTAATAATATAATCCGGAAATACTATTCCTTGGGCAAATGATGTGTTGACATGGAGACGGTTTCCTGACAGCCTTACATCACGTACCGCATCTTTACGTGGTACGGCAGACCCCTTCTTGTGTTATGGATGTGTGGATTCTGGTAAAAACATGGCATGACACAGAGAAGATGAGGGAAACATGGACATCTATGTAGGCAATCTGCCGTATAGTGTAACCGACAACGAGCTACAGGACCTTTTCGCGCAGTATGGACAGGTTTCGTCCGCGCGTGTGATTATGGACCGCGATACGGGCCGCGCCAAGGGATTTGGTTTTGTAGAAATGCAAGACAATGCCGAAGCCAACAAGGCCATTGATGCGCTCAACGGCACCGACATGAACGGCCGGGCTATTCGTGTGAACGAATCCCAGCCCAAACCCCGTAACGGGGGCGGTGGCGGTCGCTGGTAAAACAGTGGTTTCGATCACCGATAAAGACGGCGACCTTTCCGGTCGCCGTTTTTTTTTGGAGAGGACACAAGAACATGCGAGCAGAAACCCGCAAACGAGTCTGGCGGTTCATTCGGTACGATGAGCTTCTGCGTCACTCCCTTCTGCTCCTGGTAGGCTTTATGGTGGCGCATGTCCTGAACACGATCTACCAGATGATCGTCAGCCGGGCTCTTTCGCCGGAAGAATATGCGCTTCTGGCTGCCTTTCTGGGCGGCATGCTGATCCTGCACCATCCCCTCTATACGCTAACCACCGGCATCAGCCGCTACAGCAGCCTGCTCTGCCAACAGGGCCGCACAGGAGATGTAAAGCGTTTAACACATAAGTGGCTGCTGCTGACAGGCAGCATATCGCTCGCGCTTTCCCTGCTGGCCTGGCTTTTTCGCGTGCCCTTGACGAGCTGGCTCCACCTCGACCGTTCAGGCCCCATTGTGGCAGCCGCTCTTTGCCTCCCGCCCCTGTTCCTGCTGCCTGTGCTGCGGGGCACGGCACAAGGCATCCAGCGCTTTGACTGGAATATCGCTGCCCTCATTGCTGGTTCAGGTGCACGCGTTGTGCTGGGATCAGCCCTGGTTTGGTTTGTGTTCCCGACCTGCGGCTGGGCACTGCTCGGCCATGGTGCCGGGGCGGCCATGTCCGTCATGCTGCTCTGGCTCGGGATGCTGTTCATCCTGCACGTCAAGTCGCCAACCACGCAGGCCCTACCCCGCATGCGCTCCTTTATGCTACAGGCTTTGTTCGTGCAGTGTGCATACGCCATCCTTATGACAGCCGATGTTGTGCTCGTGAAACATTTCATCCCGACCCATACAGAATTTGCGTATGCCGCGACGCTGGGGAGATTAGCCGTGTTTCTACCACACGGGATTCTCGTTGCCATGTTCCCGAAAGTGACGGCAGAAGGCCCGGGCACCAAACGGCAAAACACGCTCTTTTTTCAAGCGCTCACCTACACGGGCCTCTGCACCGGGGCAGCCGTGCTTATCGTCATGCTCTTTCCCGGGTTGCTGACACGCATCCTGTTCGGCATTCCCGATGCATCTGCATCCCAGCGCCACCTGACCATCGCCATGGCTGCCATTATGGGGGTGTCCGCCCTGCTGAATACCTGTCTGCAATTTCTCCTGGCACAACATCGTCTGCGGCCTGCACGGCTGGTTCCGCTGCTGGCGCTTGCCTACCTACTGACCTGCTGGGCCTTCCATAACAGTGTCTGGCAGATCGTAGCCTGGTCAGCCCTCTTCAATGGCACGGCCCTGCTGCTTCTGCTCAGCTATTGCTACCGCAGCGCGAAACGGCAATCCTGACAACCACTTCCGTATCCGATACACAGTTTTTCGCCCCATCCTAGCACTTTGCTCTTGATACGCGTACAGAATGTGCTACATTGCGAGGCTCTGTACGGAAAAGCGCCCATCGTCTATCGGTTAGGACTCCAGGTTTTCATCCTGGCAAGAGGGGTTCGACTCCCCTTGGGCGTGCCAACCGTGGAACCGTTTCCGATTATCCGCATGGAGAAGGAACATGCGCATCGCGACCCCATCCTCAAATCTTTGGAAAGCCATCGGCCCCGGGATCCTGGTGGCCTGTGCCGCCATCGGGGGATCGCATCTGGTCTGGTCCACCCGTGCAGGTGCCCTGTATGGCTGGCAATTACTGGGCCTGATCCTGATCGCCAACCTGCTCAAATTTCCGTTTTTCCTGTACGGGCAAAGCTACACCGCCGCCAGTGGCGAGAGTTTATTGCACGGCTACCGCCGACTGGGCCGCGGATATATCTGGCTCTTTCTGGGCATCAACATCCTCACGGGGATCAGCAATATTGCCGGGGTGGCATATGTTTCCGGTGCCCTGCTCAGCGGCTATGGCTTGATGCCCGGATCCGTTCCGGATCTCGCGATCATGTTGCTTATCCTGTGTGTCATCCTGCTGCTGGCCGGGCATTACCGACTGCTCGATACAGTAGCAAAATGGGTGGTGGCCGTTCTCACCCTCTCAACCCTTACCGCCGTTATATTGGCCGCCCTGCAGGCAGAGCCTCCGCCCAGCGCCTTTGTGGTGCCCTCGCCCTGGCAGTGGGCAACGTTCCCCTTTCTGGTATTCCTGCTGGGGTGGATGCCGGCACCCATCGACCTCTCCGCCTGGTCCTCGCTCTGGATGTTCAGTCGCAACGAACAAACCGGGCATTTTGCAACCAATCGCGAAACCCGGATCGACTTCTATATCGGCTATAGTATGGCCGTGGTGCTGGCCGTGGCATTTCTTTCGCTCGGCAAGTGGATCATGTTCGGATCCGGCGAAGTTTTTTCCGAAAGCGGTGTGGGCTTTGCCCACCAACTTGTGGGCTTGTATACAGCATCGATCGGGCCATGGTCCCGACCGATCATTCTGACCGCGGCATTTGTCACCATGTTCAGCACCACCCTCACATGTGTGGATGGGTACCCACGCGCTCTGGCGGCTTGCTGCAAGATCCTCCGCCCGACGCTTTCCTTCCGGAAAACCCAGAACCTCTGGATTCTGCTTGCAGCAACCGCAGCCGTGCTTGTCGTGGGATTTCTAGCCAAGAGCCTGCTTCACCTACTGGCGTTTGCTGCCGCGATCTCGTTCCTCACATCGCCCATCCTGGCAGCCATCAATTTCAGGGTCATGTTCCTGGATACGGTCCCACCTGCCCATAGGCCCGGCAAGCTGCTTTGCAGCATCAGCGCGTTCGGGCTCATCGCCTTCCTCGCCATGTCCGCTGGCTACATCTACGTGCAGTTCCTGCGAACCTGAAGACCACTCAACGGCCCAGAAACCGAAAAAAACGCGCAATCAGCGATACAACCCCAAAAAACAGCCCTACAAACACAACAGCACTCAACACGCCACACGCAATTGCCACAACGAACCCCTTCTTGCCTGCCGCAGCATCGCCAAAACACGTGGATTTGCTGCGGCTGTATTCGATGTGGAAAAGTACTGCCCACCCTCAGTCTCTTCCTGTATCCAATAAAAAAGCAACCTAACAAGCAACCCACGGCATTGCACGCCTTTTTTGGCCTTCTCGCATGTTGTGTGCAGATACGGTACCGTTCCCGTTAGGCGGGTGCCCGCGCCGCTCCGGTCCGAACGATGAAACCGAAAAGAAAACATTCGTGGGGCCTGCTGACCGCCGTTTCAGGGTTTTCTTTTTACCGCAGTCATGCTTAGCTGTGGTTTCATTCGTAACGGCTCACCAGGACACAAGCATGAAACTCATTGATCGATACCTGCTGAAACTTCTCGTCGCCCCCATTCTGTACTGCCTAGGGGGGTTCATGATGATACTGGTCATCAGTGAAATCTTCGGGGATGTCGACCGGATCATGGAAGCACGTCCCGCCTGGCATATCATTGTACGCTTTTACCTCTCCGTCCTGGCCCCACTGCTGCAATACCTGATTCCCGGTTCTATTATGCTGGCAACGCTCTACACCCTCTTTGGGCTCACCCGTAATAGCGAGCTGGTCGCCATGCGGGCAACCGGTATCAGCATCTACCGGCTCATGCTCCCTTTTCTTGCGGTAGGACTGCTTTTTACCGTGGCATCCGGTTTTCTCAACGAATACTGGGTACCCCATGCACACGAGTGGGTTGAGGAAATGAAACGCAGCCGCTTCAATACCGAACAAGTGGAAACCTTTCGTTCCTGCATCTATCTGAACCAAGAGGCAAACCGCCGCTGGCAGATCGACAAACTCGACCCGAACAACCCATCGATCCTGCATGGGGTGGAAATAAAACAGGAGACCCCCGAGGGAAACCGAAAGGCCATCATCCTCACCGAGCGTGCTGAATACCTCGACGGGCAGTGGTGGTTGTACGGTCCTATGGTCCAGCCATTCGGCGAATCCGACAACCCGATCGGAAGCCCGGTTCCCCTCGGACCATCCCCGAACAGCGTCGTCGAAATGTACAAATACCAAGAAACACCCGCCACCTTTGCCAGTGCCATACGTCCCTGGGAGTTTCTCAACGGACGCGAGATGTTGCAGTACATCCGGGCTAATCCCGACATGCCGGAACGCAACCGAAAAGAGCGGATGTATACCTTCCATAGCCACCTAGCCATGCCGTGGGCGTGCCTGATCGTAATCCTCTTCGCTATACCCGCTGGTGCACGAACCGCACGACAAGGCGTCATGTCAGCCGTTTTTGTTGCCATTGCCATGATGGCCGGCTTCTATGCCCTGGCACAGCTCGGCCTGGTTCTCGGCTCCACCGGCACCATCCCACCCTGGATGGGTGCCTGGCTCTCCAACATCGTCTTCGGTCTCATCGGCTTCTTCCATCTCCTGCACATCCGCTAGGACACCTGTTTCGTGTATTGCTTCGCCCCCCCTCTCTTGATAGGCTTAGCGCATGACACCAAAACCATCTGACAACGCTACAACATCGAAATCCTCTTTGACCCAGAGCCCGAAGTCGCATTTCTGGGGCATGTGGATACGGTCCCGACCTTTGATGTCGAAGCCAATAAAGCCACCGTCGAAAACGGCATCATGCATGGGTTGGGAACCGCCGCCCTTGGCAACCCGGTGCCTTTCGCAGCCACTCCGATGCCAATCTCCTGCGTGCAGCCGGCTGCGCCCCCATCATGCTGGGGCCAGGTGATCTAGCCCGCGCTCATACCCGTGAGGAATGCATCCAGCTCGCCCAGGTCACCAACGCCGCTGACCTCTACCTGGACATCCTCACCAACCTGTAGTGTAGATATGCAAAGAATACGTCAAAACGGGATATGCATATCCACAAACGTGCATGGCACATCAAATTGCTGCTGCACAAACTGCCCTAGCGCACGCACCCCGAAGGTCTCCGTTGCATAATGGCCACCATAGATCACATGCACCCCATACTCCTGCGCCACGCTGTAGGCTGACAATGCCGGCTCCCCGGTGATCAGCACATCAATCCCCTTGGCACCCGCCTCCAGAACCATATCCGCAGCACCACCCGAAACCACGGCAACCGTCCGAACCGGATCCGCCCCGAACTCCATTACTTGTAGCGGTTCCTTCCGCCCCATCAACGCCTGCACTTGGTGTACCAGCTCAGCAAATCCCACCTGCGCCGGCAGACGACCCGAGACGCCAATAGTCTGCCCATGATACGTGCCGAACGGACTCGTGTTACGCAGTTCCAGTTCGCGCGCAATGCAAGCGTTATTCCCATATACCCGGTGTGCATCCAACGGCAAGTGGCAAGCATACAGGGCCATATCGTGCTCCAGCAGAAACTTGATCCGACGGTACGGCAAATCTGTAATTCGACGTAGCGAGCTTCCCCAGCTAATGCCATGATGACAAAGCAGCAAATCCGCCTTTTCAGCAGCAGCCGCTTCAAAGAACGCCATGGAGGCATCCACCCCGCAGCATACCCGCTGGACAATACCGGTATTCTCGACCTGTAACCCATTATGCGATGCATCCTCGAATGCCTCAACCTGAAGCTCCCGATCCAAATGCCTGCAAATCGCCTGCAATGATGCCATATCCGCCTCCACTCTCAAAGCCCTAGTTCCTGCATCGCCATTTCCGCCGGCGTCAAATACCGCTTGTTGCGGTTACACGCCTCACAGCAGGGCACCACATTGCCCCGTGTGCTACGGCCGCCGCGTGCCACCGGCACGACATGATCCATCGTCAGCTGATCAGCCCCAACCTGCTTGCCGCAATAATGGCATACGCCGCGCTGTAGCTGCTTCTGCCACCAGCCACTTTGCTTCAATGCACGCGCCCGCTTGCGCTCAACCGCAACGTGCCGCTCATCCTTGCGAATGTCAATCCAGTCCGCCATGCCATCATTCCCCGTTGTCCGGTGCTGCTTCTTCCGCCGCACCCGCTGGTGCCAATTCCGGCTCCTGTTGCTCAACCGGCACAGGGTCCTCTTTATCCCATAACTTGGCCAGCATCCGCCCAATCGGGGTATGCCGACCCACATCCCGCAGGCTCAGCAACACAAACAACCCGAGCAGCAGGACCATGAAAACATTCGTCAAGGCATGAATCACACTCGCCCGCATGGGGCGACGAAAAATCCACTCCCAGAGCGAGAAGAGAATATGTCCGCCATCCAACACCGGCAATGGCAGCAAGTTAATGATCGCCAGGTTGATATTCAAAAAACCGGTAAACCAGACGGCCAGCATAAAACTGGCCTGCACCATCCCGAAGTAATACGTGATGATGGCTACCGGTCCGCCGACCATGTTGGCGGCACGCGCTGACTTTTTCGGGGTCACCAAATCCCCCAGAAACCGGAAAATACCCGATGCATGCAAGCGGATTTGCGCCATAGGTGCCGGATGCACCCGACTGCCCGTATCAAGTTGCTGGGGCAACTGCTGGAAGCGAATGCCAATGCGTGTCCGTTCTGTCAGCGGATCATATTGCCCGCCCACCAAAAGCACATGCTCTTCTGGTTCACCATCCTCGCCGGTGCGCCGCACCACCATCTCGCGTTCTTCCCCGCCCGCCTCCTGGACGAGGTCAATCAAATGCGCACGACTCAGCACCTTTTCCCCGGCAAACGAGACAATCTCATCCTCCGGCTCTACGCCGGCCTCTGCTGCCGGGAATCCCCTTTCGGCCACGTCAACAACCACCGTATCGACCGGCTCGACTCCGCTGACCATCTGCACCCCGTAGCGCCAGGGAACGGTGGGTGCCTCAACCGTCGCCTCCGTACCATCCGGCTTCTCGATCTGCAACGATACCTCATCAGCCGTTGCCGCCTCCTGCACAAACTGGCTCCAGGCTGAAACCGACGAGTCATTCACCGCCACAATCCGATCCCCAATGCGCACCCCCTGCGCATACAAGGTAGACGTTGGTTCCACAAACCCCAGCACCGTATCCGAGTTGGCGAGCGTTGCCGGCATGCCACGCAGAAAAACCAACCACGCCAGCACAAACGCCAGAATCACGTTACCGGTGGCACCCGCCAGCGATACCAGAATCTTTTTCCAGGGGGCCACGGGGGGATACTGCTCCGCCTCCTCCCCTTCTTTGCCCTGCAGCGTCGACATCGCCTCCGGGTCCAATTGCGGCAGCGCCACATACCCGCCCAGCGGCAACCAGCAGACCTTGTAGACGACCCCGTTGATCTTGCGCTGCCAGATCGCTGGTCCAAACCCGATCGAAAACGTCTGTACATGCAGACCACACCAGCGAGCCACCAGAAAGTGGCCCAGCTCATGCACAAAAATCGTCAGCCCGAAAAACAGAACCACCACAATGGCCGTATACCCATGCGACAACAAATCCAGCAACATATTACTTCCTCATTCTCTTTTTTTTTGGCGATGATGCGTTGTTTGCATCCCGCTTGCAATCATCGACGTACCACTGGTACTCATCCATCAACGTGCCTGCGACCATGCACCTTACAAGAACAGCACCACGTAGGCATATAAAACCGGTGAACCAAACAATAGGCTATCCAACACATCCAGGATGCCCCCCATCCCCGGGATGAACCGCCCCGAGTCCTTCACGCCCGATGCCCGTTTCAGCATGGACTCAAACAAATCCCCTATGATTGCCGTCACCGGCAGTAGCAACCCCAGCACAACCGCGTCCCCCCAACCGCAAACAAGGGAACCAAAGGTGCCGCCTGCAATCCACCGGAAGACCACACTTACCAGAAGCGAAAACAGGACCCCTCCTACACACCCCTCCCACGTCTTGTTCGGGGAAAGTACCGGCGCCATCTTGTGGCGCCCCAGAAAACGCCCCGTGAAATATGCACCCACATCAGACGATTTTACCACTAACACCAGATACAACAACAATATACGCCCGGTCGGCTCCACCGGTCCCAGACCATTGCCCGTATGCCACGTGAAAGCCAGGCGCAGCATGAAATGCAAGAGAAATCCACCATAAAGAATACCGAATAAGGTCCCCGCCATCGCAAGCATCGGCTGCTTTTTTTGCTTCTGTAGAATCTGCCGCAAAAAGACTGCCAGCACCACGGCCGCCATCACCATACTCACGATATCGGCGTCAGCCGCGCCGCGGTTTGGCACCAGACCCAGCCCCCAGAAGGCAGCGGCCAGTATGGCAACCCCCCCCGCATATCCGGTACCACGGAATGTATCGACACCGATTGCTGTCATCATGCCGTAACATTCATGCTGGGCCGCCAGAGTCAGGGCCATCAGGAACAGGACGCCACAGGGGGCCGGCAATACATACCCCACCAGCACAACCGCAAGTAAAAACAGTGAACCGCTTATCAGTCGCTTTCCTAGCATGTTGCCGCTCCCTTTCCTTCCTCCACATCCAGTCCGCCAAAGCGCCGCTTCCGACCCGCGTAGCTCGCGAGTGCCTCCGCAAAGGCTTCCTCCCGGAAATCCGGCCAGAGCACAGACGTAACATACAGCTCTGCATACGAAAGCTGCCAGAGCATAAAATTGCTAAGCCGCAGCTCGCCACTGGTTCGGATCATGAGGTCAGGATCGGGCACATCCGGAAGATAGAGCTGCGCGGCAAACCGCGCTTCATCAATCTGCGCGGGGGCCAGTTTGCCAGCTTGCACCTGCTCGGCCAGGCTGCGCGCCGCAGCAACAATCTCCGTCCGCCCGCCATAGCTCAATGCCAGAATCAGTTGGCCTTTGTCGTAGGACGCCGTGGCCGCCACCACCTTTTCCAGCCGCTGGCGCACCTGCCGCGGCAGATCCTGCAACCGCCCCATAATCCGCAACCGCACCTGCTTCTCATGCAAGACATGTTCTTCCTTCTCCATAAACCGACGCAGCAACCCCATCAGGGCACCAATCTCCGACTTGGGCCGCTTCCAATTCTCTACACTGAAAGCATACAGCGTCAGGTAAGGAACACCATGATCCCGGCAGGCACGCACCACCGCCCGCACCGACTCTGCACCGGCTTCATGTCCCTTGCTGCGAGATAACCCGCGCTGCCGCGCCCAGCGCCCGTTCCCATCCATAATGATGGCAACATGACGCGGGACAGTGCCCGCCATCTCGCTTGTCTTTTGCTTCTTCCGCATCCCCTGCCCCTACAAACCAACCCGCAACGTACTCTCCCGCTTGGGTCCCACCGACAAAATGCCCAGCGGCACACCGGTCAGCTCGCACAGATACTCCACATAGGCGCGGGCCTTCTCCGGCAAATCCTCATAGCGTTGGATCTCACTCGTCGGCTCACACCACCCGGGCATCTCCTCGTATACCGGCTTGCATTTCTCCAGCATCCGGATACTGGCCGGAAATTCTTCCAGCCGTTGCCCTTCATATTCATAGGCCGTGCAAATCTTGATACGCGCAAAGGAATCCAGCACATCCAGCTTGGTCATCGTCCAGAAATCCACCCCGTTGATCCGGGCACTATAGCGCCCGACCACAGCATCAAACCAGCCGCAGCGCCGCGGACGTCCCGTCGTGGCACCAAATTCCCCGCCAATGTCCCGTAACTGCTCCCCATCGGCATCAAACAACTCGGTCGGGAAAGGACCTTCCCCTACGCGTGTCGTATAGGCCTTGATCACACCGACCACACGATCAATCCGGTGCGGCGCAACCCCCGTTCCCGTACAGGCACCACCAGCCGTCGCATTCGAGCTCGTCACAAACGGATAGGTCCCAAAATCAATGTCCAGCATCGTGCCCTGCGCCCCCTCAAAAAGAATCGACTTGCCCGCCTTGAGCGCATCATTCAAATACGTCACCGTATCCAGCACATAGGGACGAAGCTTATCCGCAGCCGCCAAATAGCTATCCAACACCGGGCCTGCTTCGAGCATCTGCCCACCCATAGCCGTAATCATCTGGTTGGCATGCTGCAGCCGCTCCTCGAGCAAGGCCGGAAAATCGGGCGTCAGCAAATCCCCGGCCCGTATCCCGGTGCGGGTAATCTTGTCGCTGTAACAGGGACCTATCCCGCGCCCGGTCGTACCAATTTTTTCGCCCGCCTGCAGCAAGGCCTCGCGTGCGGCATCAATGGCCTTATGATACGGAAACACGACATGAGCCCGATCACTCACAAACAGCCGCCCTTGTACCTGTTTACCGGCAGCCTCCACCTCCGCAATCTCATCCAGCAAGGCAACCGGATTCACAACCAGTCCATTGCCGATCACGCAGGACTGGTTATCCCGGAGAATACCCGACGGAATCAAATGCAGGACATATTGCTGATCCCCGATCTTTACCGTATGCCCCGCATTGTTACCCCCCTGAAACCGCACCACGATATCCACATCCTCGGCAAGCACATCAATCACCTTGCCCTTGCCCTCATCGCCCCACTGGGCGCCAATCAGTACCGTATTTGGCATGCTTTCCACTCCTTACCTACTACCCCTTATCCTGCAACCAAGCCTGGATGCTGCTATCCAACTCTTCCACCGCGAGAATCTGACAGCGCTCCGTCCCGTCCTCCGACGGCACCAGCACCTCTTCGCCCGGCTTGTGTCCCTCCAGTGCCATCGCCAGACGGCTCAAACTGGAGATAATCCCAAGCGCCTCATCACGATCCCATTCCCCGAGAATGCAGTACTGCTCCGGCTTCTCAGCACCTGCGCGCTGGACCTTCACCATAGTACCCATGCCAGAGACATCCGTAGCAAATCCGGCAAAATCGGTTCCCTGCACCAGTTCCAGGTCCTGCTCCATTTCATCCCGTCGCAAATACAGAATCCGCTGATGCTCCTTCGCGTATTTATACTCGGCATTCTCCCGCAAATCGCCATAACTGCGTGCTACCGCAATTTCCCGCGCATTGGCCGGAATCTCCTCTTCCATTAATGCCTTGAACTGGGCCTGCCGTTCCTGGTAGCTGCGCCAGGATGTCATCCGGCGCCGCACCCGGCTTTCCTCCGGCGCCACAGCCCTATCCATTGAAGCCGTCAGCTCCGGATACGCTTTCACCACATTGGCAATCACCGACCGACGGCCAGCCTCATCCCAGCCTGCCGACTGCGTAACCTTCAGGAGAAACACCTCCCGTTGCTCCGGCCGCAGCACCTCCAGTTCCGCAGCAATCCAGTCCGGGGTTTCGTACAAGCCACGCAACATATGCTGTGCGCGCAACTGGTCCCCCGCGGCCGGACGCGCCAGCGCATCCAATCCCTGCCACAGTAGCTCCGTCTCATCCAGTTCCGCGCGCCACTCGGAATTGCGCGGCTCCTTCAACAGCCAGTATACCAGGGCCGGACTTGCATTCTTCCCTGCCAGACGCCGGGCAATCTCGTTCCGAACCAGCTCACCCTGGCCAGAATCCGCCAGATGGCGCACTGCCTCCGGCACCACCTGCACCGGTAGCTCCGCAAGCAGATCCGGCACATGCAACCCCGCCTGTTCGGGGTGCAGGGCAAAGACCCGCTCCAGAAACGGATCCGTCATCCGTGTCGGCAGGCCGCACAAAACCCGCTTCAGCAAGCCCGGTTTCAGCAATTGCCGATAGGCGTCTGTAACCGATACCGCATGCGTACCAAGCGACGCCCATCCATCGGTCAGCCCCAAGCGCTCGGCCGTCAGCAATGCTTTGGCTGTCAAGACCGGTTCTTTCGTGCCACTGCCCCACACCGCAAACGCCAGACGCTCACCAACCTGTTCGCGTTGCGAAGGCTCCGCCGATGCCAGCAATCCGCCCTTCTCCAGCTCATCCAGCTTTTTCAAGATCTCCTCCGGCACCCGTAAGGCCGCAAACGCCTCAAACGTTTCTGCGAGGTGATCATCGACCGAGGCAATGGCCCGCAGTGGCTCTGACCGCTTGGGGGGCAGATACAGCAAGGGGTCCTCTTTGATGGCCTTACGGGCACGCATCCAGAACCCCTTCCAGTCCTTCTCCTCCAGCACGGTCCCGACCAGACGGTCCTTCACATCATCCACCGGCAAGTCCCCATAGCTTTCGAGTACCAGCCGCACCAGCCCGGCCGGATCCTCCGCAACCATCGCCCGGATAGCCTCCCCATCCTCATGCAACCGAACCAGAAAATGCTCCGGGGGCAGGATCTCCAGCACTTCCGCTGCATACGACAAGGCCATCTCATGCCCGCGCTTAGTATCAAAATCAATTGTGACCCGCTTATAGAAATCATCCAGACGTTTCACCACGCCAAAGCCCCAGGTTTTTTCGCGGCACAAGGTGCCCTTCTGCAGCGACGTCAACAAGCGGAACCGACGCACCGCCTCGACTGGCGGCAAAGCATCAAATCCGGAACAGGCAATCAGGACCTTGTCCACCCTGGAAGAAAAGACCACTTCGATCGCCTTCTTGCATACAGCCGTAAAAGCGCGGTCCGCATCCCGCCAACTGCATCGTAAGGCGAGTAGGGCTAAAAGCCCCTGCCGGTCTTCAGCCTCCTGCAGTGTCTCCTGCACCAATTCAGCCCATCCATCCACCCGGCGATCAAATCCAGCCGAGCCATGATACGCCAGCGCCGCCAGAATATCGCGTAAAGGCAGCGGCTTTTCCTCCAGTGCCCCCAGTAACCAAGCTTCCGATTCATCACGACTGCGACCGTGCGCAGCACCTCCCTCATGCATAATAATCCCTTTCTTCCTGGCTAAACTTCCACCCCTGCCATCATCTTTATTCACACACCGGAGTGAGTTGGACTTGACTTCGAGCCCCTACCCCTATCAGATTCAGGTGCAAACGGAAAGAACAGAAAATATGAGCTTACAAACCGACAACTATCGCATTACCCGAAAATTCCACGGTCAGGCGCTCGTGGACTTCCTGGCCCAGACCCTGCGCATATCCAAGCGTGCAGCCAAAAATGTACTGGACCGACGAAACGTCTACGTGAATGGCCAGCGGATCTGGATGGCCAGACACCCCCTCCAGACCGGTGACATCGTAAGTCTGCCGCAAACCCTGCATCTGGTAGGTGCCGGCAAAAACGGCAAGAAAACCGACAAAATCGCAATTTTATGGAAAGATGAGCATTACCTGATCATCGCGAAGCCGGCCGGTCTTCTCAGCAATGGGGCGGGCAGTGTGGAGTATCGCCTGCAGCAACAGCGGCAAGACCCAACCTTGCGAATCGTGCACCGCCTTGACCGGGATACGTCCGGCTGCCTGATTCTAGCACGCAGCAAGCCGGATTTTGATGCCATCCTGCCCCTCTTTCGTCAGCGGGCCATCAGCAAAACCTACCACGCCATCGTGCATGGCCGCATGCAAAAAGGGCAGCAGCGCATCTCCAAACCCCTGCAAGGGCATACCGCGGTTTCGCACGTGCGCGTGCTGGACACCTGCCGTCAAGCCAGCCATCTGGCCATCAAGATTGAAACCGGGCGGACGCATCAAATCCGGATACACCTATCATCCGTCCGACACCCGGTCCTGGGCGATCCGCGCTATAAAAGTCCGCAAGAAGATGCACTGGCCCTGCGAGCCGCCGTACCACGCCAGATGCTGCATGCCCGGGTTCTCCAGTTCCCGCATCCCTTCACCGCAGAACGGATCCGGGTCGAAGCACCGCTGCCCCCCGACTTCAAAGCCTGCCTGCAGCATCTCTCCCTTACCTGATCCCAAGCCCCGTCAGGCTACTAGTTGCGGTGGCGGTAGGTGATGCGTCCCTTCGTCAGGTCATACGGGGAGATTTCCAGGGTAACCCGGTCTCCAGCCGTAATGCGGATAAAATGCTTACGCATCTTCCCGCTAATATGTGCAAGCACCTCGTGCCCGTTCTCCAATTTTACGCGATACATCGTCGCGGGCAGTACCTTCAGCACAACGCCTTCAACTTCTATGTGGTCACTTTTCGGCATACTCCTCCATACGTGAAAATCTAAAATCTACCGCCTACACCAGCTTCTTGCAAGCAGGAATCCACAAAACCTGAGGTTTCGAAACTGTGCGCGCTATCGGACCAAGCGGAGATACTGCTTAGTAAGGGCACTTGGGCGGCCTATGCACCCACTACCCTCCAGGCTGCTTTCGGCGAAAGCAGCCTACCGTTCGCGTTGCGCGATTTTAGGTTGCAAGCTGGAAGAAGAAGACATAAAGTCTAGTCCGACTAGGCGAAAGGATGGTGGTTTATGACTGGATGGGCGTTACAGGATGCCAAGGGGCGATTCAGTGAACTTGTGGATTGCGCCAGAAACAAAGGTCCGCAATTGGTCACGCGGCGAGGCAAGGAGGCGGTTGTCGTGGTCGCGGTTGAACAATTCAGGCAGTTCGTAAGGTCGCGGGGCGAGGACGATATAGTTACCTTTTTTCACAATTCGCCGCTGGCAGACCTGGATCCATCATGGCTCGAACGGGATCGTGACCAGGGGCGGAAGGTGCTGTTTTGAAGTATCTGCTGGACACCTGTGTTGTTTCTGAATTGGTTCGCCCGGTACCGAGCAAGCGTGTGGTGGATTGGATACGCAGTCAGCAGGAGGAACGACTGTTCATGAGTGTCCTCACGCTCGGGGCATTGCGCAAGGGAATCGCCAGACTGGCGGAGGGGGCCAAGCGAACGCGGCTTGAAAACTGGCTCGACGGCGATTTACGGCTGCGCTTCTCCGGCCGCTGGCTGGCAGTTGATGAGGAAGTGGCGGAACGATGGGGCCTGGTCGCCGCCACGGCGGAAGGCCGGGGGCGGACGTTGCCTGTCATTGACGGTTTGATCGCCGCGACCGCACTTGTACATGGCATGACCGTCGTCACGCGAAATGACGTGGATATGCGCGCTGCGGACGTGCCGCTGGTTAACCCTTGGATGGCCCTTCCGTAAAACGGGAAATCCGGCCACCCCAAACACCCGCAATCAAACAGGATCTTGTGAGCATAGGTCTGTCTCTTGGAAACGTGCTATCGCTTTTCTGCATGAATCTGGATTGCGGTACAGCTCGACATAAGGCCTGTTTTCTGGTTACGTGTCACGCATATGCGATTCGTTTGGTAGATCGCAATAACGCGGACTGATTATGGATAAGTTATCGCTCAGTGAACGGGACATCTGTACGAAGTACATTACGCCCGCGCTTGAAAAGGCCGGATGGGATATCCAGTCCCAGGTGCGGGAGGAAGTGACGTTTACCGACGGCAAAATCCAGGTGCGCGGCAAGGTGGTCTCCAGGGGCGATAGAAAGCGCGCCGACTACATCCTCTACATCAAGCCGAACCTGCCCATCGCGGTCATCGAGGCCAAGGACAATCGGCATAGCCTCGGCGACGGGATGCAGCAGGCGCTGGACTACGCCACCTCATTATCGGTCCCGTTCGCCTTCAGCTCCAACGGGAACGGGTTTCTTGCGCATGACCTGACCGTCAACAGCGGTAGCGTCGAAAAGGAGCTATCGCTGGAGGCGTTCCCCTCCCCTGATGCATTATGGCAACGGTACCGGACCAAGCATGCCATCACAGATGAGCAGGATGCGCTCATCCGTCAGGATTACTATACTGATAGCAGCGGCAAGGCCCCACGGTACTACCAGATTAACGCCATCAATCAGGCGGTAGAGGCCATTGCCAAGGGCCAGAACCGGATTCTGCTTGTGATGGCCACCGGAACGGGCAAGACCTACACCGCGTTCCAGATCATCTGGCGTCTCTGGAAAGCCAGGGCCAAGAAACGCATCCTGTTCCTGGCCGACCGCAATATCCTCGTCGACCAGGCCCGCATTAACGACTTCAAGCCATTCGGGAATGCGATGACAAAGGTCAAGAACCGCAAGGTCGACAAGTCCTATGAGATCTATCTCACCCTTTATCAGGCCGTCACCGGCACAGAAGAGGAAATGAACATCTATAAAGCGTTCTCGCCGGACTTCTTTGACCTGATCGTCGTTGACGAATGTCATCGCGGCAGCGCTGCGGAGGATTCGGCCTGGCGTGAGATCCTGGAGTATTTCAGTTCTGCCACCCAGATCGGCATGACCGCCACACCGAAGGAGACCAAGGAAGTCTCCAACATCGACTACTTCGGCAGCCCGGTCTACACCTATTCGTTGCGACAGGGCATCGAGGACGGCTTTCTGGCTCCTTACAAGGTGGTCCGTATCGACATCGACAAGGATCTCACCGGATGGCGCCCCACCGAGGGCAAGCTGGATAAGAACGGCAAGCTGATTGAGGACCGCATCTATAACCAAAAGGACTTTGACCGGGAACTCGTCCTCGAAAAACGCACGGAACTTGTTGCACGGAAGGTCACAGCGTTCCTGCGGCTTACTGACCCCATGGCCAAGACCATCGTCTTCTGTGAAGACATCGACCACGCCGAGCGCATGCGCCAAGCCTTGGTCAACTGTAACCCGGAGCAGGTGGCGGCCAATACCAAATACGTCATGCGCATTACGGGCGACGAGAACCTCGGCAAGGCCGAACTGGACAACTTCATCGACCCGGAGCAGCTCTACCCGGTTGTTGTCACCACATCAAAGCTACTCTCCACCGGCGTCGATGCCCAGACCTGCAAGCTGATCGTCCTCGATCAACGCATACAATCGATGCCTTCGTTCAAGCAGATCATCGGCCGGGGTACCCGTATCAAGGAGGACTACGGCAAGCTCTACTTCACGATCATGGACTTCAAGAAGGCTACCGAATTGTTTGCCGACCCCGATTTTGATGGCGATCCGGTGCAGGTCTACAAGCCGGGCCCCAGCGATCCACCCGTCCCGCCGGAGCCCGAACCGGATCCGCCCGTAGGCGGAGACCCCGACCCCTTGCCGCCGGGCTTTCCTGAACCGCCAAAAGGAAAAAGAGTCAAGTACGTGATCGACGATGTTTCCGTCATGGTGGTGGCCGAGCGGGTTCAATACTACGGCAATGACGGCAAGCTGATTACCGAGTCGCTCAAGGATTACACACGTAAGGCTGTCCTGAAGGAATACGACTCACTGGATGCATTCCTGACCACCTGGAACAAAGCCGACCAGAAACGGGCGATCATAGCTGAACTGGAGAAACGCGGCGTCCTCTTTGCCGAGCTGGCAGCGGAAGCCGGCAACGATCTCGACCCGTTCGATCTCGTCTGCCACGCGGCCTTTGACAAGCCCCCGCTCACGCGCCGGGAGCGGGCTGAGAACGTCCGCAAGCGCGATGTGTTCACCAAGTACGGCGGCGAGGCCCGACTGGTACTGGAGGCACTGCTGGATAAGTATGCGGATACCGGCATTGATCAGCTTGAGGACATCAACGTTTTGAAAGTCCAGCCGATCAGTCAATTCGGCACCCCTGTGGAGATTGTCAACCTGTTCGGCGGCCGTGACCAGTTCATGACCGCCATTAGAAAACTTGAGGATGCGCTATACGCGGCGTGATGCACTAGAGGAGTAATATGTCAATAGGCGGAGTGATCAAGTCCATACAGGACATCATGCGGAAGGATTCCGGGGTCGATGGGGATGCCC
>CAZRCN010000044.1:0-6091 GCA_964598575.1 uncultured Victivallales bacterium
ATTGAGCACGCTTGGAAAGCGTGTGAACCTTAACCGGTTCCGCGGGTTCGAATCCCGCCCTCTCCGCCAGCCTTCGCAACGAGCGTAAGCGAGGACGAAGGCTGGCACGCCGTCCGCAGCTTGCTGCGAAGGCGGGCCGATTCACCCCAAAAGCCACGCTCGTTGACTACGGCTTGGCATGCCACCTTTCGCTTCTTACCCTAACCCTGTAGTTGCTAGAGTTGCTGAAACTCTGGAGCGGGTTAGTGGCAGCTTCATAATCATTACCTATCAATTACCTATCAATTGATAACAAACAGGAATTAAGTATATCGCGGATACGGCTTTGATAGAAATGCTACAAATCACGGACTGACCCCCTTCGCCGCTGACCCCTTCGCCGCAAGCGGGATGACTTGGGAATGAACGGATTGATATTGCTGGTAGCGATGTTCCGTCGCCCTTGTCAGCGGTGGGCGAGAGTTCGATCTGAATAGCCATATAGAAAGAGATATTGCCTGGCACCTGCAACTGGGGCACAATGCGTCCTGGCATGGTGTAACCAAAGGAGTTGAGGTATGAAGCGACCGAATCTTGTTTTTGTGCTAACGGACCAGTGGCGGGCCCAGGCGTTTGGATACGCCGGGGATCCGAATGTCAAGACGCCGAACCTTGATGCATTGGCACAGCGCAGCCTGAGCTTCACGAATACGGTATCGGTATGTCCTGTTTGCACACCACACCGGGCGGCTTTGCTGACGGGTCGATATCCGATGACGACCGGTATGATCCATAACGACATCTATCTGCCGCGTGAGGAACTATGTATGGCGGAGATTCTACGGGATGCCGGATATGATACGGGCTATATCGGTAAGTGGCACCTGGACGGGCATGGTCGTGACAGCTATATCCCGCCTGAGCGTCGGCAAGGGTTTGACTACTGGAAGGTTCTAGAGTGTACGCATGACTATAACGATTCCTATTACTATGCGGGCGATGACCCTACGCCCCGCAAGTGGAAGGGGTATGATGCTTATGCACAAACCGAGGATGCCCAGCGATATATGCGCGAGCATGCGAGCAGTGACAAGCCCTTCTTTCTCTTTATCGGCTATGGAGGTCCGCATTTCCCGCATCATAGCGCACCAGAAGAGCTGAAGGCGCTATATCCCCCGGAAGAGCTGATCTTGCGCGATAATGTGCCGGAGGATCAAGAGGCTCGCACGCGCAATGAGTTGCAAGGGTACTATGCGCATTGTACGGCACTGGATCGATGCGTTGGCGAGCTATACGCAACCATCGAGCAACTGGGTATTGCGGAAGATACGATTTTCGTGTTCACGTCGGATCATGGGGATATGCATGGTTCGCAGGGGATGAAGTCCGGGACGAAACAAGTGCCATGGGACGAATCGATCCGAGTGCCGTTCCTCTGCCGTTATCCACAGATCCATCAAAAGGGGCGTATTGTTAAGACACCACTCAATACGCCGGATATTCTGCCGTCGTTATTGTCCCTGGCTGGAGTCGGTATCCCGCCTGGGATAGAAGGAGATGATCTGTCTGCTGTGTTCAGCGGCGAGCACAAAGATTTTGATCGCGACTGTCTTTTTATGTCACCGGCACCTTTTGGTCCCCGCATTTCCGCCTATCGTGGCATTCGCACGGAACGGTATACCTATGTTCACAGTTCGGACGGCCCCTGGCTGCTATACGACAATCAAGAAGATCCGTATCAGTGCAGGAACCTGATCGACAATCCGGATGTTGCATCCCTGCAGTCTGAGCTGGAAGAAGCGCTACAGCGCAAGCTTAGCGAGATAGGGGATCGGGTTATGCGTCGGGAGGAGGCGGTGGCCAAATGGGGATACCAGGTTGCCGAACATTGTGCCATTCCATATCAGGGTACCTTTGTTGTGCAGAGCCCCGGTCCCGATGGCGGGGTGCTGGCCCACAATCCGTGTGAGGCAACCCAAACCCTGCGTGAGCAGGCGAATGACGCCTGAGCACCCACATACTGGAGCCGCGACGCCCTCGTCGCGCAAGCCCGTTCTGTGCGCATATCATGTCATAGCAAGCCCTAAGGACACACCGTGACCTTGGCATGCACTGCCTACGGACAGCGCGGCGAGGGCGCCGCGACTCCAGGGAGAGCCGAAAACAGTAGAATAACAAGGAAGGTACAGGCTAGGGGAGGGCATTTTCGGGTTGGAGATGGAAGTCGTTGGCCAGGACATGTTGTTTGAGAGGGGGGGGCAGGCCGTGGTTTTTGACGATGTGCCGGGCGGCATCGACATCACGTGCTATCTGTTGCCTGAGGGTCTGGGGGGAATCATAGCATTCTTCCTCGCGGAGTTTTTGGAGGAAGAAAGCCTCGATGCGTGTATCGTAGAGGGAACCGTGGAAGTCGATGAGGTGCAGTTCGAGCAGGGGGTCAGGCGTGGGGCCGATGGCATCGAATGTCGGGCGTGTACCGAAGCTCAAGGCCCCGGCGTAGAAGCTGTTCCCGACGCGTGCTTCGACCGCATAGATTCCGATGGGGGGGAGGACTTCGTTATGGGGGTCTAAGTTGGCACTGGGGAAGCCGAGGGTTCTGCCGATGGCGCGTCCGCGGGTAACGGTTCCCAGTACGCTGGGGGGCCGTCCCAGCATGTCTTCGGCAGCCTGCAGGCATCCTTGCTGGATGGCGGTGCGGATACGGGTACTAGAGACGGGATCCGGGCCCTGCAGGACGGGTGGGACGGTACTGACGCTGACGCCTGCTGCCTGGCCAAATTGCGCTAGCACCTCGGGGGTGCCCGCAGCCTTGGCCCCGAAGCGCCAGTTCTCGCCCACAACAACATGCCGGAGGGAAGGGGCGCAGTGAAACAGCCAGTCGGCAAAGGTTTTGGGTTCTGTTGCGGCCATGTCCCGTGTAAAGGGCAGTACGATGCACCCATCCATGCCATAGGCATGCAGGAGTGCAAGCTTGTGTTCGGTAGCGGTCAGCATAAGAGGCGCTTTGGCCGGGTTGAGGACCTTCATGGGGTGGGGGGCAAAGGTCATGACCCAGGCTTCGCCTTTGCGGGCTGTGGCAGCCTGCACGGCGTCGTGGATGACACGCTGGTGACCGAGGTGCACGCCATCAAAAAAACCGGCTGCGAGAACGATATCTTTAGGGCGGGACTGCAAATCCTGAAGTTGGTGGGTAACGATCATGGGAATTGACTGATGGGTAGAACGTGGCGGGCAAGTTCGGCACGGGACAATTGCATAACGTCATGGAAGGGGATAGCATTCTGGATGTGGAGGTTGCCGGAGCGGGTACGGCGTAAGCGGGACAGATGTGCCCCGCAACCGAGGGATTGCCCGATTTCGGCGCAGAGCACCCGGACATAGGTACCTTTGGTACATTGCAGTTCGAAGTCAGCAATGGGGGGTTCATACCCTAGCAATGCAAAGCGGTAGATATGGATGAGCCGGGGTTTGCGCGCAACGGTCTTTCCCTTGCGGGCATGTTTATAGAGGGGAACCCCATTGACTTTTACGGCAGAGACCATGGGTGGGGTTTGTAAGCTGTCACCGCGTCTTGCTGTCATTTCCCGTTCCAGATCCGAGGCGGTGACATGGTCGAAGGGGGCCTCGGCCTGTATCTCCCCGGTGGCATCCAGCGAATCGGTCTCCTGTCCCAGCGTCAGGGAGCCTGCGTAGGTTTTGTCGGATCCAAGAAACCGGTCGGACAGCTTGGTTCCGCGCCCCAGTAGCAGGATCATGAGTCCGGAAGCCATGGGGTCGAGCGTTCCGCCGTGTCCGACTTTCGGGATGGAAAAATGTTTACGAATCCGGTTTACGAGATCATGCGACGTAGGCCCCATGGGTTTATCTACCAGTAGGATTCCGTCGATCGAGGCATCGGCTGCGGTACTGTTATTCACGGTCCTCTGCCTCCGGTGGCGTGCTGTCGGTTGATTCTTCCCGGGAAATTTCATCGAGCACGGCAAGCACGCGGTCGCCGCTTTGCAGGGAGGGATCTAGCAAGAACTGCAGCACGGGGGTATACTTGATGTGCAGGTCGCAGTTGATGGCTTTCTGGATTTGGGGGCGATTCCGGCGAAGGATTGCAAGTTGGGCTTGCTGTTCTTCCGGGGTTCCGACAATGGATACCCAAACTTTTGCCGTGCGTAGGTTGCGTGCGGTTTCGATCCTGGTAATGGTAACGGCAGCCCGGTTGAAGGCATGGTCTGTGACGAGACGTTCGCAGGCGCCACCGATCTCCCGGAGTAACAAGGCATTCACACGTGCCATACGATCTGTGCTCATGGCTCGCTCCTTCGCGGGTTGCACCGCGGTTTAGGCGTTAAAGCGTCTGCTGGTGTTGCTCGATCTCGTAGGATTCGATGATGTCACCCTCGATGAAGTCCGTAAAGCCTTTGATGCGGATACCGCATTCCTGTGCTTCGCGCACCTCCTTGACGTCGTCCTGGAAGTGTTTCAAGGAGAGCATGGTGCCCTCGAAGAGGATTTCGGCTTTACGCTTCACACGGATCCGGTGCTTGATGTTTACGGTTCCTTTGAGTACGAGGCACCCAGCAACCTTGTGACCTTTCCCGACTTCGAAAATCTGTCTGATCTGGGCCTGTCCGCGTTTGACTTCCTCCATTCTCGGGCCAAGCGCACCGATCATGGCGTCGCGGACCTGGTCGATCAGCTCATAGATGATCTGGTGGAGCCGGACTTCCACGCCTTCGCGTTTAGCTACGGCTTCGACGCCAGGTTCCTTGGCAACGTGGAATCCCAGAATAACGGCATTGGAGGCGCTAGCCAGCAGTACGTCATTGGTTGTGATATTACCGGTACCGGTGTGGATAAAGCGGGGGGAAACCTTTTCGCTGTTGATGTCGGACAGGGCATGGACAATGGCCTCGACGCTACCTTGGGTGTCGGCCTTGATGATAAGGCTGAGTTCCACCTTCTCGGATGCGTCGGTTTGATCGAAGAGATCGTCCAGCGATACTTTGCGTGGTGCCTCCAGGGATTGTTCCTTGATCATTTGGGCGTGTTCGCCGGCGAGGTTACGTGCGGCCCGGTCGTTTTTGAGGACATGGAATTCGGCCCCAGCCTCGGGTACGCCGGACAAGCCGAGGCATTTCACGGGGTGGGACGGACCGGCGGATTTGACCTGTTTACCGTGTTCATTCATGAGCGCGCGGACCCGTCCCCAGTAAGGGCCACATAAGATGGCATCGCCAACTTTGAGTGTACCGGATGTAACGAGTAAGGAAACGGTGGGCCCCATACCGGGTTGGAGTTCAGCTTCAATGACAAAGCCGCTGGCTGGTCTACGGGGATTGGCGGAGAGTTCCTGCATTTCGGCCTGTAAGAGAATCATTTCGAGCAAATGGTCAATGCCCTCACCGGTAATGGCACTGACTTTGCAGCAGATGGTTTCGCCGCCCCAGTCTTCGGGAGACAGTCCTTCGGCTTGGAGTTGTTGCAGCACACGATCCGGGTTGGCGGCCGGCAAATCGCACTTGTTGATGGCAACCATGATGGCGACATCGGCAGCTTTTGCGTGGGCAATGGCTTCCTTGGTTTGCGGCATAATACCATCGTCAGCGGCAATGATAATGACGGCAATATCGGTCAAGTTTGCGCCGCGGGCGCGCATAGCGGTAAAAGCAGCATGACCGGGTGTGTCGAGAAAGGTGATTTCGTGTCCGGCCACATCGACCATGTAGGCGCCGATGTGCTGGGTGATGCCGCCACTTTCGCCGGTGACAACCGAAGCGCTGCGGATACGATCCATCAAGGAGGTTTTGCCGTGGTCGACATGCCCCAGGAAGGTAACAACCGAGGGACGCGGCATGAGATCCTCGGGGCGGTCTTCTTGTTCCTCGAGGGTACGCTCGGGCTGGCTAGCCGACTGGTCGGTCTTTTTCTCGTGCTCGACTTCGTACCCGAATTCCCGGGCCACCTTCTCCGCTACATCAAATTCAAGTTTGGCATTGATGTTGGCAAAAATATTGAGCTTCATGAGCAGGGCCACAACTTGATTGGGTTTGATTCCCATCATGTCTGCTAGATCGCGTACTACGATACCGCCGCGAATCCGCAAGATGCGGTTTTCGGG
>CAZRCN010000044.1:6191-8159 GCA_964598575.1 uncultured Victivallales bacterium
CGGGTTCCTGCTTGCGCGGTGCTTCTGCACTTGGCTTTTTCGGTGGGGGCGCTTTTTCTTTTTCGGGCGGGGGCGCAGGAGGTGCCGCTGCGGCGGCCTCAGGTGCGGGCGTACCCGGTTTTGCTGGCTTCATTCCGGGGGCTTTCGTCTTGGCGGCATCCTTCGCCGGCTCGGCAGGTTTTTCGTCCGCTTTGGTTTTGGCGGTAGCGCCTGCCGATGCGGTTTTCCTGGTGCCGGCAGGTTTTTCGGTGCCGGGTTTCACGGCGAGGGCACGACGCGCAATGAGAATATCGTCTTCCTCGATCGAGCTCATATGCGTTTTGACCGTAACGCCATTATCCCGCAGGATCTTCACGAGATCCTTACTGGGGACCCCCAATTCTTTTGCCAGTTCGTGTACCCTCATGTTGTAATTCCTTTTTGGCGGTAGGGATGCTACCGGTTGCATCGTTGTTATTGCAGATCGGGTTTTGCATCGATAATGGCCTGATAGATCGCGCGTGCATCTGCGGCGCTGATATCCAGCATTTCTGCCAATTCCAGCGGCTCAGCCGCTAGGACACCCTCCTCGGTAAGAAAACCGGCATTTACGAGGTTCTGGGCCGTTTGCTGATCGATGTTCTCGATTGCCATAAATGCCTCGACTGCCTGGTGGACTTTCTCTTCGAAGGAAATGGCCGAGTCGTCCTTCTGGATATCTACCTTCCAGCCTGTCAGTTTGGCGGTCAAACGCACATTTTGCCCGCGCTTGCCAATGGCAAGGGAAAGCTGCTCCGGATCGGCTACGACACGGATGGCACGGTCATCGGGGGTGCCGACAATCTCAACCTTGGAAAGCTTGGCCGGTGAGAGGGCATTGATCACAAAGGTCTTGATGTCCGGGCTCCAACGCACGATATCAATTTTTTCGCCGGATAGTTCCCGGACGATATTCTTGACTCGCATGCCGCGCATGCCAACGCATGCGCCAACGGGATCGACCTTTTCCTCGGAGGATGTTACCGCAATTTTGGTACGGTATCCCGGTTCGCGGGCAATGCCCTTTACTTCGACAATACCATCGCCGATTTCTGATACTTCGAGTTCGAAGAGTCGGCGCACGAAGTCTGGATGGCTGCGCGAGAGCAAGACGGAGGGGCCATTGGGGTTATTGGCCACGTTAATGACCAAGCCCCGGATGCGGTCCCCGACCTGATATTCCTCGGTTGGAACGCGTTCGCGCAACGGCAGTAATGCTTCAGCCCGGCCTAGATCCACGATGATGTCGCCCCGGATAAACTGGCGCACGGCACCGCTGACAATATCCCCTTCCCGGCCGCGGTATTCATCAAAAACAATTTCCCGCTCCGCCTGCCGGATTTTTTGCGCGATGGCCTGCTTGGCGGCTTGCGCGGCAATGCGTCCTAGATTGCGGGGTTTGACTTCGTGCTCGATTTCATCCCCGATCTCCACGGCCGGATTGATTTTCTGGGCATCTGCGAGGGAAATTTCGCCGGGGGCGAGCGGGTCATTTTCGCTGACGACGGACAGGGCAAAAGCCTTGATATCGCAGGTTTTACGGTCGATAGCAATACGAAGCGTCCGGTCTTCAGGATCGGATTTACGAATAGCGGTTTGCAAGGCAAACTCGACCGCCTCAACCAGAACCTCGCGGTCGATGCCACGTTCTTTCTCCATATAATTCAGTATGGCAATGAGTTCATTATTCATATATATACCCTCGATCCGCCGTTATTCTCATGTCAAAATGACTACAATAAAAAGAGCGGGTTGGGACCCGCTCACCGTTGAAAGTCCAGAATCCTTTCTGATTCTTTTTCAAGACTACTTGGGGCAGGGAACCGCGTCAAGCCTGAATCGTGTTTCGTGCGTGTATTTCGGGCGTGTGTGAGGTGGCACCCCGAGCTCGCCCGGATGATGCATGCTGAAACTTGCGAGGTGGAACGCGACCTCCGGGCGCGTTATGTC
>CAZRCN010000044.1:8259-17846 GCA_964598575.1 uncultured Victivallales bacterium
GGCTTGTGATGACCATTCTATGCGCACAGAACTGGCTTGCGCGGCGAGGGCGCCGCGACTCCAGTACATGCCGAAAACGGTAAGATGACGATAAAGGTGCCGGTTAGAAATCGGCTGCGATTTCGACGGCTTTGGCCTGTGCGGTTTCGACCATTTCCTGTACATTGTCGGGTGGTGCGAGGGTTGGCTCGACAAGAAGGGGGATCTGCTCGGTGATGCCGATAAAGGAGAGTAGGCCACTGAATGTCTTGGTTTGAAGGTCGTACGCTTCGGCACCGGTCCCCTCGGCGTATGCGCCCCCCCTGGCATATACTATGGTGGCTTTGCCGTCTACCAGGCCCTTGTATCCTTCGTCTGGCGAGAAGGAGAAGGTCAGACCGGGCTGGATGATGATATCGAAGTAGTGCTTCACTTTGTAGGGGACGGAGAAGTTCCACATGGGTACCGAGAAGAGATATTTATCGGCTGACTGGAAGGCTTCGATCATGTCCGTGACGGTTTTCCAGGCTTCAGCTTGCTGGGGGGTAGGCTCCTGCCCGTGCAGAATGGCGTACTTGGCCTCCAGCATGTCACCATCAAAGGTTGGCAGGCTTGTCTTCCAGAGATGGATGTGCTCGATCTCGTCGTCGGGGTGTGAAGCCCGATAAGCTTCCAGGAACGAGTGGGCGATTTGCGACGATTTTGAACGCTCCCCACGGGGTGAACCTTCTACAAACAGTAGCTTGGACATCATGACCTCCCTTTCATTGTTAGTGCTTATAGACTGTGAATGGTTCGCGCTTGCGGAATGCTCCTTACATTTCGCGTTCAGTTCTTTCGATGTTTCGGATTTCGTTATGTTCTGACAGGCATTTGGCTACGGATGAGACGCAGAAATGCATGGGTTCAACGTAGGAGCAGGATGAGGGCAAAGGGGATGAGACAGAGGATCGTGCTCAAAAGGATGGAACCTCCGGCCACTTCGGCATCGCCGCCCATTTGCTCGGCCATAATGTAGCCGCTGACAGCACATGGACAGGCGAGAAATAGCAGTACGACGGTCGTTTCGGCGGAGGAAAGTTGCATCGCATGCGCGATGGGCCATCCGATGAGTGGCATGAGGCCGACTTTGACAACGGATGCGAGGCTAATGGTTCCGATCCGGTGGTGGAGTCCGCCACGTGTGAATGAGGCACCAATGGAAAGCAGGGCAAGGGGCAGGGCCATCTGTCCGAGTGGGCGCAGGGTTCGTACAAGCGTGACGGGCAAATCGATGCCGGAACATGCGACCAGCAGACCGGCTACGCAGGCCATCAGCAGCGGGTTGGTTGCAACTTTCAGCAACAGAAGGTGGGCAGCAATGCGCTCGTGTGGTTCGGCGGCACTATGGGTGAGGATCAGGATGCAAATCAGGTTATAGAGAGGAACTGTCGGCGCTAACGCAAGCATGGCGGCGGCCTGCAAGGATGTGGCATCTGATGCGGGCAAGGTACTCTCAAGGGCGAACATAAGCACCGGTAGCCCAATGTAGGCAAGATTGCCGCGGATGCAGGCTTGCACAAAAGAGCCTTTGAGGGGGCCATGGATGCGCAGCACGCGTGCCAGGAGTATGGCAATCGCTGTAAGGCAGGCGGTGGTGGCAGCCAGGGCATAGAACATACGAAGGGCTTGGCTGGTTTTCATAGGAGCCGTTGCGATGGTTACAAACAGCAAGGCGGGCAACCCAATGTTAAACGTGAGGGTGTTGACGCCTTTGAAAAATGCGGGTGGCAGGATATGTTTTGCTGCCAATACCCATCCGAGGAGGATGATGAGGAAGATGGGCGCGAGGGTGGATATAATCATCGATAGCATAGAGATGTCTGTTTTTGCGGGTTACCCATGGCATGGTGTCGCGCTATACAGCGCGATACATATAGGATGCATGGTTTGATCCGTGGAGGTAGACTGGGTTATGGGGTACTGTCCGCCGTGGGATCGGGAAGCGGGCGAATGGCTGGCGAGTGTTTGATGTCTGCCTTTTTTCGTAGGGATAGCACGTATTGGTGTAGCGCTTGCGTGCGCTTGCGACGTCGCAGCATATCCCGAACGTCCTTTTCCGTTATGGGTTGAGCGGGGGTACGCTCGAGGACTTGGACGATATGGAATCCGCGTGCGCTTCGGACAACCGGACCGATGGCACCGATTTCCTGGGAAAAGGCTGCTTCGTCCAGTACCGGTTCACCTTGGCCCTGCTCGACAACGCCTACTTCCCCCCCGTTTTGTGCGGCCGGCCCTTGTGAGATCATACGGGCCCATTCCGCGAAATCGGCCCCATCCACAAGTGCCTGGCGTGCCTCCTCCGCCTGTTGGCGCAGTGCGGCTATTTCGTCTTCGGTTGCTTGCAAGGGAATCTCCAACAGGATTTGCCGGATACGTGCCTTGGCAGGATGCATGGGAGATTCCGGCTGGGAGGAAAAAACCTCCTGCACCTCGGCGGCGGTAGGTTCGATGGACGAATCAAGTTCCTGGGCCAGGAGTTTTTCGATTTGGAGGCCGGTATAGACTTCGCGCTGCAGGGAGTCGGGCCCCTCGTATACCATCCCCGTGGGCGGTGTTTCGCCGGGCTTGCTGTTCTCTAGAATGGTATTGACCGCAAAGGCGACATCTTCGGGTGATGGCTCGATTTCCAGTCGGCGTGCTTCCGCCAGCAGCAATTCCCGGCGAATAAAGTCATCGATGACACGTTGGAAGGTTTGTTGCTCGATTTGCTTGACGCGCGCGGGTTCCATGCTCTGGGGTGGTGGGCCACCGAGGCGCCGTTCCACCTGTCGGATGGCTTCCCCATAGGTGAGTTCGTTGCCATGCACACTGACCAGGACCTCTTCTGGTTCAAGCCGGTACTGCTCTTGCGTCCCGGCGGCAGCTTGCGCGCCATTCTCTGTACCCGATGGAGCGCAGCCCAGGCTAAACATCAGTACGGCTGTGGCGATGATGGTACAAGATCTATACAGGTTTCGGTTCATGGGCATACTCCTTCTGTTTATGAACATACCGTACAGGGGAAGATATTCAAATACACGAACAAAAATGCGTTATCATGCGGCCGTTTTTTGTTGAAGTTGCATATGAATCATCTGGTAGGCGACGGCTCGGGAAGCGGGAGACAGGTCGAGCCAGAAGGTCAAAAAGGGCCCGTTTGCTTCGGTGGCGGATAGTCTGTCGGCAACGGGGAAAGAGCTTGGGATGGCATTTGGGGGACGGGGCATACGCTGTAGTTGCTGTAGCCAACGCAAACCGACGGTGGACACGGTCGATCCTGAGACGGGACGTTGCTGTCTGCAGGTGGGGCATATGAGGCCACCGACCCGATCGCGTAGCAGGTGACGCGACGGATGCGGATCGGGGAGGCTATTGCAAATGGTACAGCGGCTGAGCTGTGGTGCAACGCCATGCAACTGCAGCGTGCGCAGTTCCATCCAGAGGAGAAGCGGCTCAATGGGCGGTCCGGGATGATCGAGTGTGCGCAGTGTGGTGTGCAGGGCGTCATAGGCGCCGGGTGTGTGGGCCCGGCTGACGGAGCCCGTGCCCGCCAATAGACAGAGATAGCTGATGGCCGCAGTTTTTTGCCAGTTTCCGCGGCTGGTACCTCTTGTCGCCAGGGCCGTGCAATCCTTGAAAACATGGAGGCCATTGCGCTCGCGTTCATAAAAGAGCAACTCGCAGCAATAGCCAAGGTCGTACTGTCCGGCCCCGATGCGCTTACTGCGGCATGCGCCCTTGATGACGGTGGTACGTTTTCCGTATTCGGCAGTCAGCCAGGTCACGATATGTGAGCTTCCGCCAAAGGGAACAATGCGAATCGGAATGGCTTCTGTTTTGAGAATCATGTTGTGTATGTCCGCTGGGTTGATGGGCGAGGTGCCGTTTTGGTGGTGGGTGTGGTGGCTGCCGCAACGCCGCGGCGGTCGCAAACGCGGTAGAGGGAGCAATCGCTGCATTGTGGATTGCGTGGTGTGCAACGTGTTTGCCCGAATGCGACGACGTATCGGTTCCAGTGCTTCCAATAGCGCTTTGGCAGGCAGTTGCGCAACGCCATCTCTGTCTCGTGCGGGGTTTTGGTTTTGACCAGACCGAGACGGTTGGTAATGCGGTGTACGTGGATGTCGACACAAATGCCAAAATCGTCAAAGGCTGCGGTCACGACGAGATTAGCCGTTTTTCGACCGACGCCGGGTAAGGCACATAGTTCCTCGACGGTATGGGGGACCACATCGTGTAATTCTTCATGGAGCATAGTGGCCAGCGCCTTCAGGTGTTTGGCCTTGGTGCGGTAGAACCCGACGGGAAAAATCCAATCGGCAATCTCGTCGACTGAGCGGGACGCGAGGTCAGCCGGCGTAGAAATGTTGGCGAACAGGCGTTGCACGACTTGGGTTGTGGTCTCGTCGCGGGTGCGTGCACTGAGGACGGTTGCCACCAGAATCCGGAAGGGGGACCCGGCCTGAACGCGCATGAATTCGATGACGGGGGCACGGCATTTCAAAAAATGTTGTTTCAGGCAGCGGTTCACGAATGGGATATCGGTGGTTTTCACGTGTGGTGTCCTTGCGGGTGTTGCAATGCCTGGAGAATGGCTTCGGCCGCAGCTCCCGGCTGGGGGGCTTCGAGAATGGGGCGTCCCACGACGATGAAACTGGAGCCATCGGCTGCCGCGCTAGCAGGGGTGGCCGTACGTTTCTGGTCGCCGCGGTCACTGCCGGCTGGCCGTATGCCGGGCGTGACGAGAATGGGTTCGGGGCCGAGATCTTCCCGGAGTAGGCGCGTTTCGAGAGGCGAACAAACGAGACCATCGATCCCGTTTTCGATTGCAAGTTGCCCCAAGGCTCGCACGTGTTCCTGTGGGCTTCGCGTGACGCCGATCTGCGTCAGGTCATGCTGGTCGAGGCTTGTCAGGACCGTGACGGCAACAACGTGCAGATTGTTTTCTGCGGCGGACGCAGCAGCCTCCAGCATGGCTGCGCCACCGCAGGCATGGACAGTCAGTAAATCGATGTGCTGTTTAGCGGCTTGCTGGACAGCGCGTGCGACCGTGCGAGGGATGTCGTGCAGTTTCAGATCCAGGAAAATGCGTTTATTGTGATCGTGCAGCACCTGCAGGGCTTCGGGGCCTGCGGCGGTGTAGAGTTCCAGCCCTACCTTGAAGAAGCGGACCGATTCCGGCAACTGTTTGAGGATACTGGGAATATGGGCGGGGGTTGGAACATCCAGTGCAACAATCAATTCGGTAGACATATTTTTCTGTTCCTTTCTTATCAAGCGAGTCCGGCCAGGGTGGAGGCCGATGCTTGTATTTCTATTATGCGAGATTGGGGTTGCTGTCCATGGGAAAACCGGACATGGACCGTATGGTCGGGAAGGAGGTCGGCGGCATGTTCGGCCCACTCGATCAGGGTGATAGCAGCAGAGGTCCGGCAGGCATCCAGGCCGAGGTCCAGCATTTCGTCGGAAGATTGTATGCGGTAGAGATCGATATGAAGGAGGGGCGGGGTGGCATCGTAGTGCTGGACCAAGGTGTAGGTGGGGCTGGTGACCAGGCCCTTTACGCTACAGGCGGCTGCAAAACCGCGGACAAAGACGGTTTTCCCGGTTCCGAGCGGACCGTACAATGCGATGACGGCCCCTGGTCCTACCTGCTGCGCCAGGCTGGCAGCAACAGCTTCTGTTTCCTGTGGGGATACCGGTTGATAGGTGCGAGTTATGGTGCGGTTCATGTTGCAGGTACTACCGTTTGGAGAGCTGTTTGCAGTTCGGCCGGCAAGTCCCGTGACCGATAGCGTGCGAGACGTTCCCGTTGCATAGCGAGGATGCCGGCGCGGAGTTTGGCGTCTGTGATAACCCGGTAGAGTGCTTCGGCGGCAAGGTCGTAGCGCCGTTCATGCAGCAGGATGCCGGCTTTATCCATGGTTTCGGGCACGGCCGCGTTTGCGCAAGCAACGACCGGGACATCGTGGGCCATGCTTTCAAGAAGCGGAATACAAAATCCTTCGTGCTCACTCATGCAAAGGAAGGCATCGGCCGACTGGTAGTATCCATTCAGGTCGGCTTGGGAAACCGACCCCGTGAATTGGACATGCTGGAGTTGGAGTTCCTTGCACATGGCCAGCAGCATGGCGTGATAGCGCTCCGTGCCGGACTTGGATCCAATATGCGTAAAACGGCATAAGGGGGTGATGTTTTTCTGGTACCAGGCAAAGGTGCGCAACAGATCTTCAATCTTTTTGTTGGGGGAGCAGCGTCCCACGAAAATGATGTTATGCATTCCGTCCCGGCGGCAGGCGGCAAGACGCTTGTTTGGGGGCGCTTTCAGCAGATCCGTGTCGAGCACAATCGGGAGTACACCCACATCGTGATATCCCATCTGTTGTAGCTCAGCCGCATTGAAGGCGCTGTCTGCCAGATTCACGGTAGCTGCACCTGCGAGGTTGGCCGCTTCCGCGCGTCCGCGTTGCAGATGCCGCGCGGTCTGAGGGTTGATAAACTGGAAATAGTGATCGGGCGTAATATTATGATAGAGGATGGCCTTGCGGCAGTGAAGTGCCGGGAAGATTGCATTGGCAAGCGATCCGATGGAAAGATGCAATAGGACCAGATCGTCGGATGTTACTTCGGTTTCAGCGGTATGGATATCGCGGATTTCGCCACATCGATCAGGACTGATGTTGCGAGGATCGCAGTAGATTTCCGAGCGATAGCCCCAGCTACGGAAAATGCGCCGGAATAGATTGGCTTCGTTGCTGATGGCATCATGCCAGGCAAAGCCAGCAGTAAACTGATGAATGGCATTGGGCATCAGGAGTCCTCCCGGGGGGGGGTGGACTGGGGTGGCTGGGGATCGGTATCGTTCGGTTCTTCCGGTGCCGTGTGGCAATGGGGCCGATTGGTGGCACTCTGGCCGGCATGGATAGTGGCATTCGTGGCGGGAGGTTGCCCGGATGGATCAGGTGGCTCGGCAGGGGTAGCTTCGACGGCGGCAAGCTGTTGCCGCGCGCGATTGGTGCTTGCCGGATCGGCCTCCGCGCTCTGGCGCCAGTATTGTACTGCGGTTTCGGTATTGCCCATGGCATGGTATACATCCCCTAGGTGCAGTGTGATTTCCGGATCATCACCTAGGATGTTGTGCGCTTGCTGAAGGTAGTCGAGCGCCTTCTCGTACTGTTTCTTCTGGTAGTAGATCCAACCCAGTGTATCGAGATAGGCCGCGTTGTTTGGTTCCAATTCCAGTGATGTACGGCTCAGGGTATAGGCTTCCTCCAGATTCCGGGCGGCTTCGGCCCACATATACGCCAGAAAATTCATGGCAATATGACTTTGTGGGTATCGGTCGAGTGCCATGCGCAGCGTGGTTTCAGCAGCTTCCATATCGCCGGTTTTGTCCTGCGTGGCGGCCAAGGCAATGAGCATACCCTCGGGGACGATGCGGGCTTCCTCACTCGAAGGATCCTTTTCCGCGGCCAGTGCCTGGTCAACGGCTTGACGATAGTGCTCCAGGGCCTTGGCATACTGCTCTTCCCGGGTATGGATGCTCCCGAGCGCAAACGGAAAAGATGCTTGCTCGGGAAATCGACTGGCTCCCTCCTGCAAAACCGCACGTGCCTCAGAAGGGGCATTTGCATCGATCAACAGTGCGCCTAATTGCAGGAATGCTCCCGCAGGGGCGTTGGGTAGGCTGGTGGCCAACAGAAGGGCTTGTTGTGCCTCGGGTAGACGGTCCTCCGCGATATAAAGTTCCGCGATCAGGTGTTGGATTTCCGCAGCCTCGTCCTGATCCCAAGCTGCGAGGCGCGTGTAGCAGGCACGAGCGCGATCCCATTCCTCGCGAAGGACAAAGCGGCGGGCGGTCTGGTGGAGAAACGCCTTCAGTCGGTCGGGCTCATCCGCAGTAGCGATGCCCTGTTCCAGCACATCAAGGGCCTCTGCGTCCTCGGATGCCTCGAAGAGGAGGCTGGCCAGGGCAATATGTATGGTGGCCGTGGCCTGCGTGTGTGTGTCTGGTGGTGTTAGCTCCAGCAGCGTGCGGTAGCTTTGGATGGCTTGCTGATTCTGGCCGGTTAAAAGGTACATGCTCGCAAGGTCGAGATGGCGCATGTAATCGGTTGGATCGGCTGCGAGAGACGTTTGCAAAAGGGCTATGGCTTGCTCGGGCTGCTGATGGTTAAAGGCATGTGCGGCCAGTCGGGCATAAATGATGTGCAGATCGGGGCGTAAGGCAAGAGCCCGCTGGTAGGCATTGGCTGCCTCCTGCGTGGACGTACCCGCTTCCCGTTCCAGGAGCTGGCCCTGCAAGTATGCAGCCAGTGCGCCGGAAACATCTTTTTCCCGGGAAGAGAAGACGGCAGACTCTGCCGAGGCAGAATCTGCCGTCTGATTCCGGACGGATTGGCACCCGGCTCCGATCATGACTGCAACCAATACGAGCAGCAGACCAGACCGCATTCGAGCACCTCCCGTTTATTTCTTTTTGTGACGATCAGCCCGCACGCGCTTGCGGTATTTATGCTTCGTCATTTTCTTGCGACGCTTCTTCTTAATGGAACCCACAGTATCCTCCTGCTACACCGAACCCCTTCAGGCAATGACCTTATTCAAAGGAAGCTCGACTATACCCTCGGCACCTGCCGATTTCAAGCGCGGGATGATTTCCCGCACAACCGATTCATCAATAATGGTTTCCACCGCACTCCAGCCCTCGGTTTGCAAGGGACTGATCGTGGGGGCATGGAGCGATGGCAAAATCTCCGTTACTTGGGATAGGCCTTCGGCTGAAATATTCAATTTGAGCAAAACCTTGGCCTCAGCAGCCAAGGCACCTGCAAGCAGGAGCATGAGCTGATCGATTTTGGCCTTTTTCGCGGGATCGGCGACAGCGCTATGGTTGGCAATCAGCCGGGTAGTCGAGGAGAGCAGCGTTTCCACGATACGGAGCTTATTCGCGCGGAGCGAGGATCCGGTTTCGGTGATCTCGACGATGGCATCCACAAACTCAGGGCATTTGACCTCGGTTGCGCCCCAGGAGTATTCGACCTCGGCATGAACGCCTTTTTCCTTGAGGTAGCGCTTGGTCAGACCAACGGCTTCGGTGGCGATGCGCTTGCCTTCGAGGTCCTGGATGGATTGAATACTGGAAGATTCGGGTACTGCCAGAACCCAGCGTACAGGCCGGAAGCCCTGCTTGCCATAGATGAGTTCGCCGATCTCGACGACATCGGAGCC
Organism: uncultured Victivallales bacterium; assembly: GCA_964598575.1. GTDB lineage: Bacteria > Verrucomicrobiota > Kiritimatiellia > UBA8416 > UBA8416 > T3Sed10-140. The sequence goes on from CAZRCN010000044.1 coordinate 17,491, forward strand.
GTTTTCTACAATCCAGTCGTGTCCGGTAATGCCAACATCCAGCATGCCCAGTTCCACGTAGCGACTGATCTCTTGTGCCCGCATCAGGCGCGCTTCGATCTGTTCGTCATCAATGGCGGGCATGTACGAGCGGGAACCGCTGCTAACATGAAATCCAGCCTTACGCAGCATTTGAAATGTTGCTTCCTGCAGGCTGCCCTTTGGTAATCCTACTATAATCTTCGTCACGTCCGTCTCTCCTGTTTCCACATTGCGGGGTTCGGTTTGCAACCAGAACCCGCTCTTCAGACAAAGTCGTGCAGTATAGGGCGGAATGGCGAGCACGCAAAGAAAAAAATTCAACATGTGCCCAATAT
>CAZRCN010000045.1:0-14877 GCA_964598575.1 uncultured Victivallales bacterium
AGAGGAGGCCTGCGATGGGTCGTGAGGATACAATCAGGGGCGCTATCGTTGAAGCGGGAGAGGTGATTGCGGGGGTAGCGGCGTTGGTGCCTGCTATTCGGCGGGCGGAGGTATGCTTGCTGGATGCCTTGTATCAGGGCGGAAAGGTACTGACGGCCGGCAACGGCGGAAGTGCGGCAGAGGCCATGCATATGGCGGAAGAGCTGACCGGGCGATTTCGGGGGGATCGGCGTTCGTTGCCGGCTGTAGCGCTGAATGCAGATGGTACGCTCCTTACCTGCATCGGGAACGATTATGGGTTTGATCGTCTTTTTAGCCGCCAAGTCGAGGGCTTAGGGTGCAAAGGCGATGTGCTGGTCTTGTTCAGTACGAGCGGCAATTCGCGCAACTTGCTTCTGGCGCTGGAAGCCGCAAAAGCCCGGGGCGTTCATACGATCGGGCTGCTGGGGCGCGACGGAGGACAAATGGCAGGTGGCTGTGATGTGGATATCTGTGTGCCGGGGATGAGGACCGAGCGGATCCAGGAGGCGCACCAGATGATCCTGCATATCCTGCTGGATGCGGTGGAAGAGGAATTTGCGTAAGAGACAGCCAAGCTGGCAAACGGCGTGTGGTGGTTGAGCAACGGGAAAAGGGCGAAGTATGATGCGGGGTACATGGCGAAGATGGAGGCAGGCCGGACTTGTCGGGCTTGTGGTTTTGCTGGGGCAGGGGGCGCAGGCGCAAATTCGTGTTGGGGCCCAATTGGAGCGTCGGTCTTTTGTTGTGGGGGAATCGATCACTGTGCGAACGACGATGGAGAACCAGTTTTCGGTTCCTTTGGTGCTGGGAAAAGAGGATGGCAACACGGAGATGCTGTTGGAGATATCATCGAGTCGGTCCAGTGGTCCGCCTGAACGGAACCGACGACTTGTAAAGCGCGATCTAGTGATTATGCCCCGCGAAAAGGCCCGCGGGGTGATAGAGGCAACGACCTTATTCTCGTATCTGGAACCCGGGAGTTACCGTATTCGCCTTGTGTTGCGGCACGAGGGGTCCACGTACAGCTCGCAGCCGTATGATTTTGATGTGGTGAACGGCATGGAGATGACTTCCTTGTGGCACATCATGTCGGGGTATGATGATGTGGAAATGCGCTACAGTGTGCGGTATGCCAATCGGGAAGGACGCGAGGAAGCATTTTTTGTGATTGAGCGTCCATCCACAGCCACGTGGTTCGGAACCCATGGTCTGGGTCCCATTTTGCGTGTGTATCGACCCCTGATCCGGATGGTGGATGATGGAAATGTGGTGGTGGTGCACCAGAGCGGGCGAAATCGGTTTACAAGGTCGACGTTTTCCGTGGACCGCAATGGCTCGCGTTTTGTGGAGCAACGTCATTTTCGTCCCAATGGCGAGCCGCTAAAGGAAGGACGGTAGCGTGAATGGCACGAAAATCTAAAAAGGTAGACCTAGCGCGAACCATGCGCATTGAGCTCAATGAGGACGAGAAAAAGGTTCGCCAGGACGGACAGACGGTCAAAATCATGTTGCCGCAAGAGGGGATTGGGACGACCTCGTTCCAGCGGATGTCACGCGCGATGCAGCCACCGCGCGAGGAAAGTGACTATGAGCGATTGCTACAGAGCGTATATGACGCTGTGCTCATCACGGATGCGGCAGGGGTGGTGCAGTCCTTTAACCATCGGGCGGTGAGTTTTTTCCTGTATCCGCCGGAAACGCTGAAGGGCATGTCGGTCCCGCAATTGATATCCGGCGTGGATAATACTGTGATCAGTACCATCCGTAAGAACCTGATCGAGCATCGCTATACCCTGATCGAGGGGACGTGCCGACGGCAGGATGGTACCTCGTTCCCCTCGGAGGTTGCGGTGAACCGCCTGGATGCCGGCCAAACCGGCCGCTTATGTTTTTTTGTGCGTGATATTTCGGTGCGCAAGCGTGCGCAGAACGCGCTGGAAGAAGCCATTATGAAGCTGGAGCAGCATGATCGCAACCGCTCCCAGTTTATTTCGAATGTTTCACATGAGCTGCGGACACCGCTGACCTCCATGATTTATGCTATCAATAACATGCTGCGGGGCATCACGGGGCCGTTGAACGAGAAAATGACGCGTTACCTTGAGATGTTGCTTGGCGATTCTCGCCGTTTATTAACGACCGTGAATGATATTTTGGATCTCCGCAAGATCGAGAACCAGACGCTTACCCTGGTAAAGACGCGGATGCCATTTGGTCGGCTGGTTTCCGGCAGTGCTGCGTCGCTGCGGGTGCAGGCGGAGCAGAAGCAGATTGATTTCCAGATTGATAAGGGGGGGGTGTTGTGGTTTGTAAACTGTGATGCCCAGAAGATTGAGCGGGTCATTCTTAACCTGGTTGGTAATGCCATCAAGTTTACCTCTGAAGGTGGGCGCATTGATGTGCGCGTTGAGCAGGATCCGGATCAAGAGGGCCATGTGCGCGTGGTCGTGGATGATGATGGGGTGGGGATTCCGGAAAAGGATGTATCTCATGTCACGGAGCGGTACTATACCGTCGGGGAGCAGCCCAGCGGGTCGGGACTTGGACTGGCTATATCCAAGGAAGTTGTTGAAATGCATAAGGGGAGCCTGCAGGTGGAGAGTCCTCCGTCCGGTGAAACCCGAGGCACACGGATCTGGTTCAGTCTGCCGGTAGCGGAAGCACCGACGGTGTTGGTGGTGGATGATGATGCAACCGTCAGGGAGGCGCTGGCAAAGCAAGTTGGTGCCCAGGGGTATCATATTTTGACAGCGGCAACCGGAGAAGAGGCGCTGCAACGTATTGAATCCGACAATCCGGACGTGGTGCTGCTGGATATGCTGCTGCCGGATATGGAAGGCACCGAGATCATTATCAGGCTCAAGGCCGATCCCGCCACGGGACGAATGCCGATCCTCGTGCTTACGGGGGCACCGCTAGGTGCCAACAAAGAGGACATATTGCGTAACTTTGGTATTGCAGCCATATCAAAACCTTGGGATGAGGCCGAACTGCTGGACGGCATTGTCAATGCATTTTTGGGCGGACTACCGTTTTCGCACCGCGTGTGATCGATGCGTATCAGGTAAATTGTTTTGACTTGGCAGATGAAACAAACAAGACTGCCGAATCATGGAACGCGCAACCATTGAAGGCTGCTAAGGAGGGTGACAGTATGGGTGATGCGAAGGAAAAGCGGAAATTGCTGCTGATCGACGATGATACAAGCTTGTTGATTACGTTACGTGATTTTCTGGAGTTTGAAGGGTATGATGTTGCCACGGCCAAAAGTGGTGAGAAGGGACTGGAGGTACTGGAGCGCACGGATCCGGACCTCATTATTCTGGACATGAGCATGCCTGGCATGGGGGGCATCGGGTTTCTGAAGCAAATCCTCGAACCGTCTGGCAAGCCCCGGTATCCGGTGTTGGTTTTGACGGCTCGGGCGAACATGGCGGAATTCTTCTCCAATGTGGAAGTGGATGGATTCATTGCGAAGCCATGCGATCCGCAGGACCTGTTAATGGAAATTACACGCATCATTTTTCTGCGGCGTGGCGAGAAGCGTGCAGCAGAGAGTGGCCAGCGGCGAAGGATGGTGCTGGGCGAATCGGATATGCAGACGGCGTCCCAGTTTATTCAATGGTTCCGTGGAATGGGGTATCTGATTGAGCATTGCATCAAGGGGCCGGAGTCGCTTGAATCCTCGATTGTAAATCGTCCAGATGTCATTGTGTTGAATGAGACCCTTGAGGGGCTGAATGGTTCGGCGGTAGCTGAAATGCTGGGCGTGATGCCGAATACCCATGCCATACCGATTGTGTTGTACGGTACGGAGGGACAACCCTACAAAACCGTGGGCGCCAACCGGGATGGGGGCGGTGTTGTGGCAACTGTGCCTTCGTCCGAGCCACAGGTTGTCGGGCAGCAGGTCGAGAAGATTTTCAGCTAAACGAATAGGAATGACGATATGCGTTGTCCGAAATGTTTGCATGTAGAAGATAGAGTTATGGATACCCGCGTCTCCCGCAATGGGGATGCGACGCGTCGCAGACGGGTATGCCTCAAGTGTGGATACCGGTTTACGACCTACGAGGAAGTGTTGCGCCCCAAGCTGAAAGTGATCAAGACCGATGGGCGCCACGAGGCGCTTGACCGGGCGAAACTGTTAAGCGGAATTGAGCGGGCATGCGACAAGCGCTCCATCAGCGCCGTTGAAATCGAAAATCTGGTGGATTCGATCATCGAGGAAGTGGAAAGCGAGTACGAGCGTGAGGTCAGCAGCGATATACTAGGACAAAAGGTCATGGATAGGCTCGAGAAGCTGGACGAGGTGGCGTTTGTGCGGTTTGCCTCCGTGTATCGGCGCTTTCGTGACGTGAACCAGTTTGTGAATGCCATCCAGGATATGATCGGTAAACCGTGATTTGGCTAGCGGCTGAAAAAGGTGGGGCCCGGGAATCCGGGCTTACGCGGCATGTCCGTGAGGTGATTGCCGCACACGGCGGGGACGCGATGCCTCCGGATTGGGCGGATGAAGTATCCAAGGCGGTGTCTGCGTATGTGGAAGATGGTACCAGTGCGGGAATCTATGTGGATTCCGACGCGTTGGTGCTGCTGACATCGCGAGCCATGTCCTCCGTAGGCCAAAAGGACGCCGCGCAACGAGTACTGGTGTTTGGTTGCGGCGTCGTTACGCCATCCACATGGGAATTGCTGGGATCAGGTACGACGTGGACACTGGATTTCGGGCGATTGACCGGGCCTGCAAGCGACGCGTCCCTGGAATTGGTGTTCTTCGGCAGCTTGCAAGCGGTTTTGGCTTCTATTGCGGAAGTATGGGATGAGACAGCAGGCGCAGGCACCTTGGCGCTTCGGCATGCACGCGCAGCCGCCAGCTCGGTCGTAGGCAAGCACAAGGGCCCGGGCATACAGGCATTTGTGGAGGAGATCCGGCATACCTGCCTGGCAAAATTGCACCAGCTTGCAGGAAAGCGTACGTGGCAGACGGTACCGGATTTGCTACTGCTGGAGGTTACGTAACGTAATAGCTGTGCCGGGTAAGGGAGGATATGAGTATGGTAGATGAAACAACACTGGCGGGTATGCTCGATGATACGATGGATGCGGTTGATTTCCCGGCGGGATGCGATGCGTCCCACGGCAAGGTGCGTGCATGGTGTAGCAAGGGCGACGAACGGATCATGGTTACGACGGATCGCGTTTCGGCCTTTGACCGGATTCTCGGAACGATTCCCTGTAAAGGGCAGGTGTTGAACCAGATGGCTGCGTTCTGGTTTCGAAAAACGGAAAACCTGGTTCCCAATGCGCTGGTAGCTGTTCCGGATCCGAACGTTATGGTTGTGCGCGAATGCCGCCAGCTTCCGTTGGAGTTTGTCGTGCGCGGATATATTACCGGCGTAACGCAGACCTCTGCCTGGACAAACTACCAGCGTGGGGTGCGCTTGTTTTGCGGAAATGTGTTGCCGGACGGCTTGCGCAAGGACCAGAAACTGGCAGAACCGATTTTAACGCCGACAACCAAACATGAGGCCCATGACCGCAATATCTCACGGGCAGAAGCACTGGCGGAAGGTCTGATGGATGCGGATACCTTCGACAAGGCGGCGGCCTTGTGTTTTGCGCTGTATGCAGCGGGGGTCGAGCATGCTGCCTCGCGGGGTTTGATCCTGGTGGATACCAAGTATGAGCTGGGCCTGCTGGATGGCCAGCTCGTGGTGACGGATGAGATCAACACGCCGGATTCTTCGCGATACTGGTATGCCGACACCTATGAAGAATGCTTTGCCGAGGGAAAGCCCCAGCGATCGCTGGACAAGGAGTATGTGCGGCAGTGGCTGGCGCAAGAAGGCTTCACGGGTGATGGGACACCGCCAACGTTACCGGATACGGTACGTCTGGAGGCGGCCCGTCGCTACATTAAGGCGTATGAGCAACTTACGGGTGAAACGTTTGCGCCTGGTGCGGCACCCGTGCGCCAACGCGTGGCGCAGGTGCTGGCCGGAATGTGCCGTTAGCGGAGAACGGGTTTGATGCGTTCCATGGCTTCGGTCACGTTTTCCGGGCTATTGAAGGCACTGATACGAATATGCCCCTTGCCGCAAGCGCCAAATCCTTCACCCGGCGTGGTTACGACGCCGGCTTCATCGAGCAACTGATCAAAGAACGACCAGGAGTCATTGCCGGTATGGATCCAGATGTATGGGGAGTGCTCACCTCCTGATAGGGTGTAGCCCGCCTCGCGCATGATGCTGCGAATCTGTTTGGCATTCTGCATGTACGTAGCAATCAGGGCCTGCACCTGTTGTTTGCCGTCGGGCGTATATACGGCCTCGGCAGCACGTTGGACCGGGTAGGATACCCCGTTGAATTTGGTGCAGTGGCGTCGATTCCAGAGGGCATGGACCGAAACGGCTTCGCCGCTCCGGGTATAGGCCATACAGGCCTTGGGCACAACGGTGTAGGCGCAACGAGTCCCCGTGAAGCCTGCTGTTTTCGAGAAACTCCGGAATTCGATGGCAACCTCCTGCGCCCCTTCGACTTCGTAGATGCTACGCGGCAGGGTATCGTCCTGCACGAAAGCCTCGTACGCTGCATCAAAAAGAATCAGGGCCTTGTGCTCGCGGGCATAATCGACACACTGCTGCAAGGTTGGTTTGTCGACTACGGCTCCGGTCGGATTATTCGGGAAGCAGAGATAGATCAGGTCAACCGGTTCGGTGGGCAAAGCAGGGGTATACTGGTTTTCGGGGGTGCAAGGCAAATAGACAAGCCCTTGGTATTGACCGTCCTGGAACGGTCCGGTCCGTCCTGCCATGACATTGGTGTCTACATATACCGGGTAGACTGGATCCGGCACGGCAATCCGGATCTCCTGCGCAAATAATTCCTGGATGTTCCCGCTATCGCACTTGGCACCATCGCTGACAAAGATTTCGTCGGCCGCAATCTGGGCACCGCGCGAAGCAAAATCATGTTGGGCAATGGCCTCGCGCAGGAAGGGATAGCCCTGCTCGGGTCCATAGCCATGAAACCCGGAGTCGGTGCCCATCTCATCCACGGCGGCATGGAAGGCATCCAGGCAGACTGGCGGCAGAGGATTGGTTACATCGCCAATCCCCAGCTTGATGATCCGTTTGTCGGGGTGCGCCTGCTGATAGGATGTAACCCGCTTGGCGACTTCCGAGAAAAGGTAGGAAGATTGTAGTTTCAAGAAATGCTCATTGATGCGTATCATGCTGGAATCCTCACTTTCCTGTACTGGGCACGTTCGCCCACGTTGTAAAAAGAATGATGGTGAGCATACAGCCTTTGCCGCAAGAAACAAGGGAATCCCTACTCTTTCTCCCATTCTAATGGGTAGCATGTGCCGCATGCTGATAAAAAAATGGTAAAAGCGTTTGACATGGTTGCGGGAATGCGGTACATTTTAACCACTTTCTGGCACGAATCCACAAACAACTTGACCACATGGGGACGATGTTTGTGTGTGTGCTTATTCCTTATCTGGTTCCATGTCATTTCTACATATGAGTTTCATGCATCTTTTTTTTCTGCAAGGTGAAGCATGATCCGGATGGCGCTTACGGGTGGCATTGCCTGTGGCAAGAGTTTGGCTGCCTCCGTGCTTGCTGATCATGGGTATGCTGTTTGCGAGGCAGACCAAGTGGCCCATGCCTTGTATGCCCCTGGTGGGGCTGCGTATGAAGAGGTATTGCACCTTGCGGGGGCAGGTGCCCTTGATGCGGAGGGCAACATTGATCGTAGGATGTTGGGGGAGCGAGTCTTTGCCCATCCCGACCGATTGCAGGCTTTAAATCGAATATTGCACCCCAGGGTTGCGAGGGCATTGGATGCGTGGCTTGCCGCACAGCAGGCGGCCGGACTACAGCGTACGGTTTGTGTGGTCCCCTTGCTTTTCGAGGCCGGCATGGAGCAAGGATGGGATGCCGTTGTGTGTATCGGTAGCCAACCGGAGCAGCAGGCGGCACGGTTGGCGGCGCGTGGGTTGACGCAGGATGCGATACGGGCCCGGCTTGCGGCACAATGGCCCATCGAGCAAAAAATGGAAAAGGCGGATTACCGGATATGGAATGATGGCAGCCGGTCCGAGCTGGCAGCAGCGATGGGGTGGGTTGTAGAACAAATCGAGGAGCAAGATACGCTATGGGAGAAACCATGAATGAACAAGGGGGAGATGTGGAACGGAATGGACAGGATGGTGGTTCCAGCTACAAGCGGAATTCCAACCAGAATCAGAGTGGAGGCGGGCACCCGCATGGTGGCAGCTCTTCGAACAAAAAGCGTGGACGCGGCCGTGGGCGCAAGAAGTCCAACAAGGATTCGCATGACGGCGGTGGATATCGTGAACCCGTAATCCGTCTGGATGAAAATGGCGTCCCGCTACAGCCCCCCGAGGGCGTCCCGCAAGAAATCAGTCTGAATACCCTCCAACGCAGCCCCGTGCCTGGTTTGCTGGAAATGGCCGACAAGTTCGACCTCAAGGAGCTGGGGGCGCTGCGGAAATCGGAGCTGATTTTCGAGATCTTGAAGGCGCATGTCTTGCGCAATGGGGCCGTGTTGACCGAAGGCGTCCTGGAAATTCTGCCCGATGGGTTTGGCTTTTTGCGGTCGGCCTACAACAATTACCTGCCGTGCCCGGAAGACATTTATGTTTCGCCAGCGCAGATCCGGCGGTTTGCCATGCGCACAGGGTCTTATGTGGTGGGGCAGATTCGCGAGCCCAAGGAGAAGGAGCGCTTCTTTGCGATGCAACGCGTGGATCAGATCAATGGGGCAGAGCCCAAAGACGCTCGGGCCAAAATCCCGTTTGAGAATCTAATTCCGTTGTTTCCCGATAAACGCTTGCAGCTTGAGGATGATCCCAAGAATGTCTCGATGCGGATTATGGATATTTTTACCCCGATTGGCAAGGGGCAGCGTGGCTTGATTGTTGCTGCACCACGGACGGGGAAAACGGTGTTGATGCAGCAGATTGCCAACAGCATCAGTGCCAATCACCCGGAAGCGTATTTGATCATTCTGCTGATTGATGAGCGGCCGGAGGAAGTGACGGACATGTCGCGCAACACGAAGGCGCAAGTGCTCTCCTCCACGTTTGACGAGGAGCCGGCGCGCCACATCCAGGTTGCGGAGTTGGTCATTGAAATGTCGAAGCGGATGGTGGAGGGCGGCAAGGATGTCGTGATCCTACTGGACAGCATTACGCGCTTGGCCCGGGCCTACAATACCGTTCAACCGCACAGCGGCAAGATCCTGAGTGGCGGTGTGGATGCCAATGCGCTGAGTAAGCCGAAGCGGTTTTTCGGGGCAGCCCGTAATACGGAGGATGGTGGCAGCCTGACGATTATTGCGACGGCCCTGGTGGAAACCGGTAGCCGGATGGATGACGTGATTTTCGAGGAATTCAAGGGTACCGGTAACATGGAACTCAGCCTCGACCGTGCGATTAGCGATAAGCGCGTCTTCCCGGCCATCAATATCGATAAATCCGGCACGCGGAAGGAGGAGCTGCTGATGCATCCGGATGAGTTGAATCGGGTTTGGATCCTGCGACGCGCCATTAACGGGGTTCCACCGACGGAGGCGATGGAAATGATCCTGAACCGCCTGAAAAAGACCGGTAGTAATGCAGAATTCCTGATGTCGATGAAGGAGTAGTCGGCGATTTTGGGAAATGTGTAGTCTTTTCGGTTGCAGCGCGGGCTATCTTGTACTACATCTGACTGCTTGCACGGACATCAGCAGGGTAGGTGATGGGAACCGGAGCCAGGCTCGATCAGGCTTCGTGAAGGACAGCAAACAGGAAGGTTTTCAGCTAGATGAATGTTAAGACAGATAAGACCGGTGCTTGCCGGATGCTTTTACAAGTGACGTTGGGTGCCGATGAAGTGCAGGATGACTATCAGCGGATTGCCAAGCTCTTTACTCGCAATGTTTCGCTTCCGGGCTTTCGGGCGGGAAAAGCACCGCGTGCCATGGTGGAACGTCGGTATCGCAAGGAAATAGAAAAGGAGCTGCAGGAGCAGGTGCTGCCACGCGCCTATCGCGAGGTGCTGGAGCAGGAGCAGATCACTCCGGCCGCCTTGCTGGACGTGCGCGATATTGCCTTTGGCGATGACCACGGCATGCAGTTTTCGCTGCTGCTGGATGTACATCCGGTTGTGAAATTGCCGAAGTATCGCAAGATTTCGGTCAAGATTGAGCCGACCGACGTGACGGAGCAGGAGATTGAAGATGCCCTGCAAGGGGTTTTGCGCCGGATGTCGCGGTATGAAGATGCCGAGAGTGGTGCAGTCGAAGATGAGGATCTCGTCCAGATCGACTATCAAGGCACCGCGCCCGACGAGCAACCCTTGCCGGAAGAGGACGATGGCTCCAGCGAGTTGTTGCTGGGAACCGATTACTGGCTGCCCATGACGGCCGATAATGAGCTGTTGCCGGGCTTGGTTGCGGCACTCAAGGAACACCAGCTAGGTGACGAGTTTTCCTTCACCGTTTCTTTCCCGGAAGACTACCGCGTTGCCTCACTGGCAGGACGAACCTTACCCTATGCCGTGACAATCAAGGGCTTGCGCAAACTTGTGGCACCCGCCTTGAACGAGGAGACGCTCAAGCAGATGGGGGTTGAGTCGGAAACCGCGTTGCGGGAACGTATCCAGCAGGATCTGGATGCGGCCAAGAAACAGCAGTCCGAGAACAACAAGCGCGAGCAGATCTCGCAGCATCTACTGGAGCATACGAAGCTGGAGGTGCCGGAATCGATGGTGGAGCAGGAGCGCAATGCGTTGCTGCGTTCGATGCTGACCCGCATGGCACAGCAGGGCGCCAGCAGGGAGGTCCTGGAGCAGCACCGGGACGATATCATGGCGTCGGCCTCCCGGCAGGCGGAAGAACGCGTGAAGCTTCGCTATATCCTGGAAAAAATTGCGGAAGAGGAAGATGTGAATGTTGACGCGGCAGATGTAGATGCTGCCATGCAGGCGATGGCGGCACAAAACGGGATGCCGGTCGAGAAATTACGGGCTGAAATCGAGAAGCAGGAAGATGGCATGGAGCATTTCCAGCAGGATGTGCGGCGAGACAAAGTCTATACATGGCTTCTGGAACAAGCTAAAATCAAGGAATAACAGCCGTTAGTCGGCATAAGGAAGGCGAGAGAAGCATGAGTAGCACGTATAATCAGGCATTGGTCCCGATGGTGGTCGAGCAAACGGGACGGGGTGAGCGCGCATATGATATTTTTTCGCGCCTGCTCAAGGACAGGATCATTTTTATCGGCAGCGGCATCAATGATGACATCAGCAACTTGATCATTGCGCAGTTGTTGTTTCTCCAGGCCGAGGACCCGGAAAAAGACATCAACATGTACATCAACTCGCCAGGCGGTTCCGTTACGGCCGGGCTTGCTATTTATGATACGGTGCAGTTCATGAAGTGTGATGTTGCCACGTATTGTGTCGGCCAGGCCGCGAGTATGGGGGCAGTTTTGCTGGCGGCAGGCACGAAAGGCAAGCGGTATGCGTTGCCGAATGCCCGGATCATGGTGCACCAACCCTGGGGTGGGGCGCAAGGCCAGGCGGCCGATATCAGCATTCAGGCCAAGGAAATTCTGCGGTTGCGGAAAACGCTCAATGATATCATGGCGCACCATACCGGTAAAAAACTGACGGATATTGAGCGCGATACCGATCGTGACTTTTTTATGAGTGCCGACGAAGCGCGCAAGTATGGTCTTGTGGATGAAGTTGTGTCGACACGCGGCGGTCGCAAACCAACTTCGAGTAGCAAGTAACGATGGGATCGGAGCGGGATATGCAAGGAAATGGTCGTAAACAATGTTCGTTCTGCGGTAAGCGTCAGAGCGAGGTGGAGCGATTGATCGCCGGCCCGGGTGTGAATATCTGTAATGAATGCGTGGGACTGTGCCAGAACCTGATGGAAGAGGAGCATGGGCAGGCCGAAGCATCCAAGGGGGAGCAGAAGCAAGATGCGATTGCCGCCCTGCAGGTACCGAAGCCGCACGAGATTCTCGAACAATTGGATACGTATGTCATCGGCCATGCGGAGGCCAAGCGGATGCTTTCGGTTGCCGTACACAATCACTACAAGCGCTTGAAACAGGAGTCGCACTTTGAGCCGGGCAGCCCGTTTCATGATGTTGACATTGAAAAGAGCAACATTCTTCTCATGGGCCCCACCGGCAGTGGTAAGACGCTGATGGCACGAACGCTGGCCAGGGTTTTGGATGTGCCGTTTACCATTGTGGATGCCACAACGCTGACGGAAGCAGGATATGTAGGGGAAGATGTGGAAAACATCCTGCTGAGCCTGATACAGGCCGCGGACAATGATGTGTCGCGTGCGGAAACCGGTATTATCTATGTGGATGAAATCGATAAGATCGGTCGTAAGACGGAGAATGTGTCGATCACCCGCGATGTGTCGGGAGAAGGGGTGCAGCAGGCCTTGCTGAAAATACTTGAGGGTACGGTTGCGCGCGTTCCACCGGGCGGCGGCCGCAAACATCCGCAGCAGGAATATGTAAAGATCGACACGACCAACATCCTGTTTATCTGCGGTGGTGCGTTTGTTGGACTGGAGGACATCGTTCGACGCCGGGGCAGGAACCGCAAACTGGGATTTGGCAATGCGGAGGATGCACATAGCCTGCTGACAATGGGTGATGGCCGCCCCGAACCGGAAGATCTGGTTCGCTATGGCTTGATACCGGAGTTGATTGGGCGGTTACCGGTGATCACCGCCTTGTCCGAGTTGGATGAAGATGAGCTGGTTCGGATTCTGGTAGAGCCGAAAAACTGCCTGGTAAAGCAATATCAGAAGCTGTTGGCCATGGAAGGCATCGAGTTGGAATTCACGACGCCGGCGTTACGTGAACTGGCACGGCTTGCCATGAAGCGCGGGACGGGGGCGCGTGGCTTGCGATCCTTGGTGGAGCGTTTGATGTTGGACGTTATGTTCGAAGCACCGCGCTCAGCTGATAAGGGATCGATCCGTGTTACCAAGACCATGGTCGACCAGAACCGTGTGACCGGAAACCAGAACCTGGTTCTGGATGTTGCCTCCTGATCGACGCGGCAGCCAATAGGGGCTGTCCGTGTAATGAACGGTGGGGGTTGACGATCACTTTATATATCTTCCGAGCGTTTAGGCGCATTGCTGGGAGACAGGTTGTTGCTTCATATCGTAGGGAGGGGATATGCGGGAAGAAACACACCAATTTGATTTTTGTGTTGTCGGCGGTGGCATGGCTGGAACGATTGCGGCAATCGCGGCTGCAAGGCACGGTGCCAAGGTTGCATTGATCCAGGATCGTCCGGTCTTGGGCGGCAATGCCTCCAGTGAGATCCGTATGCATATTTGCGGTGCACATGGTCGTGGGAATCGTGAAACCGGCATTTTGGAAGAACTCCAATTGGAGAACCATTACCGCAACCCGGAGCCCAACTATGCAATCTGGGATAGTGTTATCTACGGTAAAGCTGCCTATCAGAAAAATTTGACATTGTTCCTGAATGCAACCGTAGAGCACTGCGAGATGGAAACCGATGGCGACGAGGCGCGACGCATTGCTTCCGTTACGGCTTGGCAGCTTACGACGGAGACGCGCCATACGATTCGGGCCAGCATGTTTGCCGACTGCTCCGGTGATGGCATTCTGGCGCCGCTCTCGGGGGCGGAATTTCGGATTGGGCGGGAAGCACGGCATGTTTTCGGTGAAAGTATTGCGCCGGTTGAGGCCGACAAGAAAACGATGGGAATGAGCTGTTTGCTGCAAACGCGCGAGCATAGCACTCCGCAGCCGTTTATTGCACCTTCCTGGGCACACTCCTTTACCAAACCCGAAGATCTACGCGGACGTGATTGTAATGTGCGGCGCACCAATTACTGGTGGCTGGAAGTAGGCGGCGATTACGACAGTATCCACGATACGGAAAAGCTGCGCGACGAGCTCTTGCGGATTGCTTTCGGGGTTTGGAACTACATCAAGAATTACTCGCCGGAGAAGGCGCAATGGAAGAATTGGGCGCTGGACTGGCAGGGGTTCCTGCCGGGCAAACGCGAAAGCCGCCGGTATGTAGGGGATCATATGCTCACGCAGCATGATATTGAGTCCGAGGGACGCTTTGCGGACCTGGTTGCCTATGGTGGCTGGACCATGGATGACCATTTCCCGGCCGGTTTCTATCATCCGGAGTCGGGAACAATTTTTCATCCGGCACCTTCGCCCTACGGCATTCCGCTGGGAACACTGTATTCGCGCAACGTCGCGAATTTGTTTTGTGCCGGGCGGTGCCATAGTGCGACGCATTGCGCGATGAGCTCGACACGGGTTATGGCTACCTGTTCTCTGATGGGGCAGGCTGTAGGAACAGCTGCTGCACTTGCCTTGAGAGAGGGCGTGACGCCGCGTGAGGTGCGTTTGCACCATATCCAGGAATTGCAGCAGACCCTCATGGACGATGATTGCTGGCTTCCGTGGCACAAACGTACGATGCCGGAGCTGACGCAATCTGCCACCTTAACGTGTCCAACAGGCGATGTGGAGCAGGTCCGCAATGGTATTGACCGACAAATCGGCGAAGATCTGCATGCGTGGTCCGGCCCTGCCGAAAGCCCGATCACCTACGGTTTTGCGGCGAGTGTGCCGGTGCGGGAAGCGCGTATCGTATTCGACAGTAACCTCAACCGTGGTCATCTGAATATGCGATGCAATTATCCCTTGGATGCAGAACCCTGGTCGGTGCCGGAAACGCTGACAAAAGCCTTCCGGATCGAAGCACAGCAACCGGATGGTACCTGGAAAATGGTATT
>CAZRCN010000045.1:14977-17827 GCA_964598575.1 uncultured Victivallales bacterium
TGGTTGGCATGTTGCATCCAGGCCGGACTCAGGCCGTATTGTTCGGTTCCGACTACAATGGCAATGGGCTGCGTGCAGTCAGCGTCTGTGTAGGCTTGTAATGCATGCGGGGTCGCCGCAAGGGTCGTAATCCCTTGCGTTTGCAGCCAGGCAAGCGTGTCCGGGGTTGATGCTTCTACGACAGGACGTGTAAACAGGGTGCCGATACTGGCACGAACCACGTTCGGGTTGTTGATGTCCGTACAGCGATCACAGACAATCACTGCATCGGCCCCGGCTGCATCTGCGCTCCGGAGGATCGTTCCCAGATTCCCCGGTTTTTCAATGGCCTCCGCTATGACGAGGAACGGTGGCTGCCCGGGCTTGATGTCCGACAGCGATAACCGGACCTGCGGTGCTACTGCCAGCAGACCATCAGGGCGATCTCGATACGATATTTTATCGAATACCTTGCGGCTGCAGGGAAACAGCTGGGCCTTATGCTGCTGTACCAGCGCTTCGATCAGGGCATGGTTGTTGTTGCCCTGGAATCGTTCCTCGCAGAAGAACAAGGCCTCAACCGGATGCTGGTTTTCATGCGCACGGCTGATTTCACGAAAGCCTTCAATGAGCATACGCCCGGCCTTGTCGCGGTGCGATCGTTGCCGCAACTTGACAAGGTCCTTGATGCGGGGGTTAGCCGTGCTGGAAATGGCTATCGGGTACTGGTGCGCCATATCGCCTTCAGGGCACATGCTGAATCAGGGCTTCTGCCGATATGCGGCCATCGTTGTTGGCGTCCTCGCCCGGGGCAACGCCATCGGTGCTGGAAAGGGCAGAGACGGTCAAAGTCTGGACCGCATTGCTGTCCGTGACCGCTGTATATACCGTACGATCCCCCGTCTTGGTGGAAAGAACGCCGATGTTGGTCTTCGCCAGCGACCAGGTATAATCCTCCCAGCCGGATGCTATGAATTCCTGGGATTCGCCCAGTTTCAGTTCAGCGGTGTTGGGGGTAACGGCAATGGAAATTTGCGAGGAAGGCTCCGTTTCACAGCCAATACCTGTAAGTAGCAAAAGGATGAGAATCCCACAAAAAGCGGGAAACGCCCAACGAGAAGTGATCGTGCTTATATTCATGGAAACTACTATAGCTCTTGGCAGGCGGTCCTGTCAACCGCTGGCGTGGATGAGGAATTTCCGCTGTAGCGGAAATTCAGGCATTAGGCATTAGTTTGCTAGGCGTTAGCTACTAATTGACATCCCTTCGCTCATTGAAAAGACTCCAATCCTTAACAAACCACTGGGGTAAGCAACTTTATGAAACTTTTCTCAACGTTTTCCTCCACCGACACCCAGCCTTCGCCCTTCGGGCTACGGCGGGCATGCAAGGTCGGCGGGCGGGATCGGGGCAACAAAACGCAGATGCGCCCGCCCCCCCGGCGGTGGGTGCAGGCAAGGAATATCTTGTCGATACGCCGTGCCTCCATAGGGGATGGGGGACATCCGCCTACGATCTTTTTAGGTTTTGCAGGGCTTTTTGCATCGCTTCCACATGCTGAGTCGTCTCGGATGCCAGTTTTTGGGCGACAACGAAAAATTCCTCTGCGTCTGCTTTTACCGGTGCATAAAACTCAGCTTCTAGCATAGAAGACTCAATCGATAGTGCTGTGATGATTGCATCTTTCGCCGTAATCGACCCTGCTTTTGCGCGTGTGAGGGCATCGTAGACAAGTTTTGATAACAGGTTGAGACCGTGTGTCGAAAAACGACGCGTATTGATGCTGATCGCTCCGGAGCGAATGCCAGCACGCAATGTTTGCAATGCTGAAGCATGGCTGGCCTCAGCGGTTGCAATCATTGCCCAGAATGCATGCATCTCGGGTATCGCTGTGGCATACAGGTTGTAGAGATCGGATAAAGCCGCCTCATTTTCAGTTAATTTGTCAATAATGGCCAGTTGCCCTTCCTGTACATCCTTTTTTATGGATTGCCCGCGTTCTTCCCGCAGACGTTTTTCAACTCGGCTCAAATGCTCGGCCGTATGCTCTTCAATGGCTTTCAGCTCTTTTGCAAAATCAAAATCTTTGGAATCTACGATGCGGAAGAATTGCTTGTCGATTAATCCCCGCTCGGTATCCACCGCCAAGGAAAGCGCCTTAACGGCCGTAGTGCCGTTGGCTGCTACATGGGCCGCCTGGCGCGTGAGATAGTCAATATTAGTTTGTATCGTCTCGATATTGAATGCATGCGTATTGATCTGCGCATCCGATGTTTCGCAAAGTTCTGCAAGCTTCCATATGACTGCGGCATGCGCCTGCTCTTCCTCTACCAGACTTCCCCAAAACGATTGCATGTCCGGCAAGGCTTTACCAAATACCGCATACAGAGAGGCGATGGCCGTTTCCTGCGCCGATAAACGCTCTATCAATTCATGCTCTTTTTTGTTCATACGCTCCTCGAGTAGGCATCCCATTGACTGTTATGTGTAATATGTATATCAGAAATATCGGGTATGAAAACCCATAAAGTTTCGGACATTCCCCATTCTTCTTCACGTAGATTCAGCAATAGGGTTTGCAGGTCTTTTTTGCATGTGCGTGATCATGCAAATCTGATACGCGCGACCTCAGGCCGCGCAAGGCGCATGTATGGCGTCTTTGCGCAGATCTCGCATCGTGCATAGATCCCCGGGGCGTGCGAGGGTGGGGTCAGAGTACCAGGAAGAAGTCAACGGTAAATTCTGATATAATTTGAGACAAGACCTCTCCGGTCCCTTCTGCGGCATCTTTTCGAAGATGCCGCGCGAGGGAATTTGCATGTTATCTTGCGTCTGCGACCTGATCGAACCTGCGGGTAGCCGAGGTGCGG
>CAZRCN010000046.1:0-6168 GCA_964598575.1 uncultured Victivallales bacterium
AACGCTACTAAGGAATTGCCGTAACGTCCAGCCCATTCCGCAGGGGATCTTCCCTGAGGGCGCCGATTATTGAACTAATTGTGTCTCCATATGTGGGGGTAGTGCGGGTGGGAGAACAGCAACAAAGAGCCCGGAAGCCGCCAGCAGCCTACAGGTTCAAAAAAATGTGTTGTTGTCGCTATTGACAACCGAACCACTTGTGTCTAGTATGCAGCGATTCTGGAAGCGGGCGATTAACTCAGTTGGCTAGAGTGTCACCTTGACATGGTGGAAGTCACAGGTTCGAGTCCTGTATCGCCCACCACTACGGCAAAGGCTTCCCTTGCCTATGATTCCAAGCTTTATCCGCTCTAGTCTGTACCTTCATTGTTTTCCTAACAATTTGCCATAAGAGATTCGCGTGTACGAGTACGTGTAGGAGTACGGATTTCTCCCAATGCCACCTCGCACTCGTACACATACTCGTACACGCATATCTCTCTGCTCTCATTGCTCCCGAAGTTTCAATATGCATCATCCGAGGCACCCCCCAGGGCGGCCGGCTACTCACTGACAACCGACCACTGGTTACTGATCACGCCCCCCCTCCTGTCGCCATACCTACAGCGCCCCGGCAATGCCGATTTGCAGCAGAATGCCATCATCGATATCCGTGGTCTGCGCCAAGTCATCTCGTCCCTGCGTCTTGCGGATGCGCCGGTCCAGGAGCCACCCCAGCGAACCGTACACGCGGAATTCGTCCTGCAATCGGTAGGAGGCCCCGACATATAGCGTTTTATATTCGGTCGTAAACCGGTCGAGACCATCTAGCTCGGGATCTACCGCATAGGTTGTACTCACCCAATGCCAGCCCGCATGCGCTACCCACTCCCGATCCAAGGACCACTTGATGCTTCCCTCCGGCAGCAAGGCTTCAATCCGTAGATTTGGTTGGGGCTCCCATACAACCCCCGCCACGGGCATTACGAGACGATTGAACCCCGGACGCAAACTCAGGCCGGCAACCCCGGCGAGCCCTGCATGTGCGGAATACACGCCCGCAACCGTGATCGGCATCGCCATCGGCATATCCAGTACATCAGAGGTGTCTGCATACAGCCCCGGTTCCAGCGTCAATTCCAGCCCCGTCCCATTTGTATAACGCCAGAACCAGCGGCCTTCCAGCACAAAAGCCATCAAATGATCTGGCGGCAAAAAGTCTGCTGTGTTCTGCAACGGAAAAACAGAATCCAACCGCATCGCGAGGTCCAAATCGCCATGCAGGAGGTTATGGATATAAAACAGATCCGCTTCCAGATCGATGGACAGCTCGGCATAGTCGTTGTCTGTACCCTTCGTCCGGGCATCCGGTGTGATCCCCATCGAAACATCATACAAGGGACGCCGCCGGTCCAGATACGGACAAGCATGCGTGGCCGACTGCCAGGCCGCCTGCACAAACAACGGCAGAAAAAAAACCAATACCAGCAAACCATACCCTGTTTTTCGCATCATATCCTTACCCTTTCGTACGTGCCTCGGTGGTCTCCCCCCCATGGAAGTAATCATTCTGGCGGGTCGCA
Organism: uncultured Victivallales bacterium; assembly: GCA_964598575.1. Taxonomy (GTDB): domain Bacteria; phylum Verrucomicrobiota; class Kiritimatiellia; order UBA8416; family UBA8416; genus T3Sed10-140. The sequence goes on from CAZRCN010000046.1 coordinate 1,563, forward strand.
TCCAGTACCGCACGCCAGAGATCACTACGTAAATTCAATTGCTTGCGCTCCTGGGTTGCCAACTCGATCGGCACGAGGACATACCCCTGATTCGGACAGCCGATCACGCAATTTGTCTTGCCTGCCATGGCCGCATGCACCGCGTTCTTGGCTAGCATATTGCATAAGATGGCATCTGTTCCGCGCGCCGGAACGCTCCGGATCGAGTAGCTTGGGTCAAAATACTTCACCGAAACCTCCCATGGGGCACCGCCCATATGCCCACGGATCCGGTCACGCAGATATTCGCCGATGTCGTGCTTCAGCACATTTCCGGAGGCGTCCTCCCGGACCGGCATATCCGCCATGAATTGCTGGCCTGCCCCTTCGGCCACCACCACGACGCAGTGATCCTTGCCACTCGCAAACCGCCGCTCCAATGCCGCCAGCAGTCCGTGCTCGCCCTCCATCTCAAACGAGAGTTCCGGAACCAGACAGAAATTCACAACGGAATTTGCCAGACTGGCATAGGCTGCAATGAAGCCCGAATCCCGCCCCATCAGCTTTACCAGGCCGACACCATTACAGGCCCCCTTGGCCTCCATGTGGGCGCAACTGATAATTTCATGCGTCTGATACACCGCCGTTTCAAATCCAAACGTGCGCCCCACAAAATTCAGGTCATTATCAATCGTTTTGGGAATTCCGACGACCGCAATCGACAGGCCGCGTTTCAGGATTTCCTGTGCAAGCGCTCCGGCCCCCCGCAACGTGCCATCACCCCCGATACAAAAGAGCATATTGATATTCTCGCGTTGGAGCGCATCCACCATTTCTTCCGTGCGGCGTCCGTGCCCACGCGAAGAGCCCAGAATCGTACCTCCTGCTTCATGAATGGTATCCACGATATCCGGATTCAGCATCATGGGGGTATGGCCGAACTCCGGCAGCAAACCGCGATATCCGTACCGTATGCCGTATATACTCCGGACACCATACTCAAAATGCAGCAAATGCACAATGCCCTTGATCACATCGTTCAGCCCCGGGCTCAACCCCCCCGCCGTGAGGATGGCCGCCTTGGTCCAAGCCGGATCAAAAAACAGCTTCTCGCGGGCACCAGCCCGCTCAAAACTGGCCGGGTCACGGTTTTCCGCCAGCAAGGCCTCGGTCTCCGTCCAGTCACTGCCCAGCAACTCCCGAGCGCCATCCTTTACAAAATCTACCCCGAGCAAGGGCGATGCAACACGGCAGGCCCCCAGCGTTGGCACATTCAGGCTGTATGCATCAGGGTGCGCCAGTACATCTTCCTGTATGCTCATACCCCGCTCCTTACTTTTACGGTTGAACCTTCCTGAGGCCATACGCCCACAACCATGAACTCACCCCTCTTGCATGGCCGGAAATGCCTGGCACAACGCAGCCACTTCACCACGAATGCGTTGCTGCAACGCCGCGTTATCCGGATCCCGCACTACCGCCGCAATCCAGTCCGCGATGCTATGCATCTCATCGACCCCCATCCCGCGGGAGGTAACCCCCGGCGTCCCAATCCGAATGCCGGACGTCACAAACGGACTCTTTGTGTCAAAGGGAATTGCATTCTTATTAACAATAATCCCGGCCGCATCCAGCGCTGCCGCCACGGCCTTACCCGTTGCCCCTTCTGCCGCCACATCCATCAGCAACAAATGGTTGTCCGTACCACCCGAGACCAACGTCAACCCATCCTGCAGGAACCGTTCAGCCATCGCACGTGCATTGTCTACTACCTGCTGGGCGTACGCACGAAAGGTCGGCTGCAGGGCCTCCTGAAAACAAACCGCTTTGGCAGCAATCACATGCATGAGGGGGCCACCCTGTAATCCGGGAAAAACCGCTTTGTCGACGGCTTTACCCAACGGCTCCCGGCACAGCACCATACCGCTGCGCGGTCCGCGCAGCGTCTTGTGCGTTGTGGTGGTCACATATTCGGCGTGTGGTACCGGGCTGGGGTGTACCCCACCAGCCACCAGACCTGCAATATGCGCCATATCCACCATAAACGCCGCCCCGACCTCGTCGGCAATCTCCCGGAACGGATCAAACGCCAGCTCACGCGGATAAGCACTTGCTCCCGCTACAATCATCTTCGGGGCATGCTCCCTGGCTAGGCGTGCCACTTCGGCAAAATCGATCAGACCGGTCTCCTTCGAAACCCCATACGGCACCACATGATATAGCTTGCCCGAAAAATTCACGGGGGACCCATGCGTCAAATGACCGCCATGCGCCAGACTCATGGCTAGAATCGTATCCCCGGGCTCTAGTGCAGCCGCATACACCGCCATATTGGCAGAGCTGCCACAATGGGGTTGCACATTAGCATACTCAGCACCAAAGAGCGTCTTGGCCCGCTCGATCGCCAGCCGTTCCGCTTCATCCACAAAATCGCATCCGCTATACCAGCGTTTCCCCGGGTAGCCCTCGGCATATTTATTCGTCAACAGCGACCCCTGTGCCTGCCGTACGGCGCGACTTACCCCATTTTCGGATGCAATCAAATTCAGGGTTTCGCGTTGTCGGATCGTCTCCTGCTCGATCACCTTGCAAAGTGTCGGGTCCACCCCACGCACCGCATCCGTCTCCGTGTAGAACGAAGCATGCAGCGTCTGCTTTGCGATCCGGCGCGCATGCCGCGGCTGCGACGTCAGAAAACCATGCTCCAGCCACGTCGACACAATCGCCTTGCTCGCTTCGGCATCCGTCACTTGCGCCCCCAGCACCAGCACATTCGCATCATTGTGCGCACGCGCCATTTGTGCCAATTTCGGGGTCGTGCATAATGCCGCCCGCATGTGCGGATACCGATTCGCCGACATGACCATGCCAAGTCCAGTTGTACAGATCAAGATCCCCTGCTCAACCTCGCCCTCCACCAGCGCCTGCGCGACCAGCGCGGCATAGTCCGGGTAGTCCACCGAATCTTCTGATTCGCTCCCGAAATCCCTGACCGAAATTCCTTTATCCGTAAGAAAGGCCTTGATCTCCTCCTTACGCTGATATCCCCCATGATCTGCCGCTATGCCAATCTTCATGCTGCTATATCCTTTCCGTTATCTGCTTATGAAACCTGTTTTTCCAAAACCCTACCATCTTGCAGCACACGCACCAGTCCCTGCACCGCACCTGCAATTTCATCCCGTACATATCGATATACATCCAGCGAAAGCCCAATCGGATCCATTACATCCTGTTCGCGGGCATCCGTCACAAACGACATCAGGAGACGCACCCGCTCCGCACTGGCAGGATATAACCCCGTCAAGTGCATGGCATGGCGCTGCGTCATGACCACCAGCAAATCCGCCGTAGCCGCCATTTGCGGCGTAACCGGCTGACTCCGGTGCGCGGATAAATCCAAACCCATCTCATCCATGGCCTGCACCGCGAACCGACTGGCCGGGGAGCCATAACCGGCCATTACACCCGCCGATCCAACATCCATCCCTTCACGTCCATCCCAAGCGGTACGGAACAGGCATTCTGCCATCGGACTCCGGCAGATATTCCCCGTACATATAAACACGATATTACCGGCCATCAACCATTCCTTCCCGTCGAATCATATCCCATTCAACCCTGTACGAAGACGTATGCCCGTGTAGCTGTGTCACATGCAGCCGTCATCGGCACCCTTACATAGCACGCAAAGCGCTTTCGCCGCTATATCCGTCCGACTCCAGCACCCTGCAAACGAAATCCTATCGACCGCAGCATAGGCCGTATGCACCGCATCCGCCAGCGTAGCACCTAACCCCGTAACCGCAAGCACCCGGCCCCCCGCTGTAACAACCGCATCGTCAGCCAAGGTGGTACCCGCATGAAACACGACCGCCCCCGGCACCGCCGCCGCATCTGCCAACCCATCGATGGGTTTGCCCTTCTCGTAGGTCCCCGGATAGCCGCCAGACGCCATGACAACCGTCGCACAAGCCTCATCTTTCCATGTTAGGGGTTGTTCTGCAAGCTTGCCTTCAACACATGCCAGGAAAAGCGGCACCAGATCCGTCTCCAGCCGTGGCAGAATCACCTCGGTTTCCGGATCGCCAAAGCGCACATTGAACTCCAGTACCTTGGGGCCATCCTCGGTCAACATAAGTCCCGCATAGAGTACCCCCTTGAACGGTATACCCCGCCGCTGCAGCTCCGCCAACGTCGGTTCAAAAACTGCCGACCGAATCACCGGCCACAAGGCCTCCGTCACAATCGGGGCTGGCGAATATGCCCCCATGCCGCCCGTATTAGGGCCCGTATCCCCATCACCCGCCCGCTTATGATCCTGCGACGACGCAAGCAACGCACAGGTCTTGCCATCCACCAGCGCCAGAATGGACGCCTCCTGCCCAACCAGGCACTCCTCGATCAGAACCCGCACGCCCGCATCCCCGAAAACCTTATCCGTCATTGCGGCCGTTATCGCGGCCTCAGCCTCGGCCACCGTCTGACAAACCGTCACCCCCTTGCCAGCCGCCAGCCCCTCCGCTTTGACCACAATCGGCGCCCCTTCGCGCCGAACATACGCGCAAGCAGCCTCGACATCCGTAAAGCTCGCGGAGCGCGCCGTGGGAACCCCGGCCGCCTCCAT
>CAZRCN010000046.1:6268-17770 GCA_964598575.1 uncultured Victivallales bacterium
GGACGCAAACCATCCCCCGCAATCTTCCAGGCCAGCGCATGCTCGCGTCCCCCGCCCCCCACAATCAGTACCTTCATGAACCTTCCCCTTTCTCATGCCAAATCAGAGCCGATCAATCTAGCCAATCCATCCCGTAACATCAAGAACACTACCAAAACCTTGCCTGTGACTTCATGGCTTCCCAAAACGCGTCATCCGGGCAACCCCGAGCACCTCATACACGCACGCCCCCACAAACCCACACACAATCCCCCACGTTACACCTCAGTATCATCCGTCCACTCCGGACGCTCCATCCAAGCCGGACAAGACAATCGCCGCACTACGTGCCAGCACCCCACGACGTGACGCAACCACCTCCGCCGCGCGGCGTCCGATCTCCGCACGGCGTTCCGGTTGCGACAACCATGCCTGACATATCGCGCACAAGGCCGCACGATCCTCAACCACCCGAATCCCGCCTGCATCCTCAAGCTCCTGCATAACCCCAGGAAAATTCTCCATATGTTGACCGCAGACGACGGCCTTACCCAGCATAGCCGGCTCCACCGGATTCTGTCCGCCATGGTTGCCTGCCATACTTTTGCCGATATACACAACATCAGCCAAACTATAATATCCGGGCAGCTCACCGGTTGTATCCGCCAGCAACACGAGCGGCGCAACAGACGGCACCGCCTGTAGCGGCATGGCCGAGCGCTTCACATATGGCAAGCCGCTCTTGCGCAGTTCCGCCTCGACCTCTGCCCGCCGCTCCATGTGCCGCGGCACCAGAATCGCCTGCAACGACGGGTAGTGTTTGTGCAAATCCCGTAGCACCGCCAACAGAAGTGTCTCCTCACCCGGCCATGTCGAGCCCATCACCCACAGCGGTTCATCCAGCGTAAGCCCCGCCTCCCGTACGGTCTCCCGTACTTGCGCCTGCAAAGCCTTTGCCGGTGGCGCCAGATCAAATTTAGCCGAACCCATCACCGCAATACGAACCCGATCCACCCCTAGTGCACGTAAGCGCTCCGCATCCTGTTCCGTCTGCACCAGAAAACGATTCACCCACTCGGATGCCCGGCGGAAAAAGAACCGCACCTTGCGATATCCAGCAAAGGACGCTGCCGAAACCCGGCCATTGATCACCCACACCGGGCACTGGCGCGCATGTAGCGCACGCAGCATGTTTGGCCACAGCTCACATTCCAGCAATACCAGTCCCACCGGATCCAGTTGCCGTAACACTCGTCGCACCACCCACGGAAAATCCAACGGAAAGTAGATCAGTACATCATCAGGATGCTTATGCTCCTGCAGCAACGCATGCCCCGTAGATGTTGTGGTGCTCAGGCAAAACCGCCGTCCAGCCGCTTTCTCCCGCAACGCCGCCACAAACCGTAAAGCGAGCTGCGCCTCTCCTACACTGACCGCATGGACCCACAGACGCCCCCGCGCACCATCATCTATCTTTCCACTCGCATACCGGCCAAACCGTTCACCGAAATCCTTGCGGTACCCGCCGCGCCGACGCATCCGCACCAGAAACTTGGGCAACAAGCACAGATATCCGATTCCGAACAAGATATTATACATGAACCACATAGCGTCATTCCTCTCATCACACCGACAACACGCATCATCCACGCAAGGTTGCTGTCTCTCACGCCCGCGGGTGCGCCTCTTCATAAACCCGTTTCAGATGCTCAATGCTCACATGCGTATAAATCTGGGTCGTCGACAGACTTGCGTGCCCGAGAAGTTCCTGCACACAACGCATGTCCGCTCCCGCATCCAGCAGGTGGGTCGCAAACGAATGACGCAATGCATGGGGCGAGTAATCCGCCGGCAAACCTGCCACCAGCAGAGCTTGCTTCATAATTCGCTCCATGGAGCGGGGCGTCAAGAACCCGCCGCTCCGGTTCCGGAACAAGGGTGCCTTACTTCGGGCGGCCACCGCCGGCAACACACCCTCTGCTGCACCCAGGGCCGCGCGTACCGCCCGCAGTGCCGGACTGCCCAACGGGCATAACCGTTCCTTTTTTCCCTTGCCTCGAACCACCACAACGCCCCCCAGCATATCCACATCGCGCTCCGTCATGCCAGCCACCTCACTCACCCGCGCACCAGTGCTGTACATCACTTCCAGCATAGCACTGTCTCGATACGCTGCATACGACCGGAATTGCGCCCACTCCGGCGATCGCATCCGCTTCTGTTTGCTCGCGTCCCGCCAGGCCTGCAAAGGCGCTGCCAGCAACCGCGCCACTTCCGAGACCGACAGCACATCCGGGAGCTTACGCGACTGCTTGGGGCCATGTAGCCCCGAAAAAGGGTTCAACAACACCCTTTCCTCCCGCTCCAGATGCCGATAGAAAGACCGCAGGCTTGAAACCTTGCGGGCCGTTGTGGCAGGTGCAGCCCCGCTGCGCTGGAATTCCATCAGGAAGCGGCGCGCCTGGAACCGGTCCACATCCTCCCAGTCGTATGGTGGGGCCGCATCCCCCCAGACAAAGACCGCAAACTGCTGCATATCCCGGAGGTAGGCATCCACCGTATGATCGGAAGCATCACGCTCTGCTTCCAGATACCGCAAGAACCCCATTACCGTAGGATCTTGCTGGATACATGTGGGTGCATCCATCCGCCTAGTCTTCCGCCTTGCGGGTTCCCGTTGCCGCCTTTTTGCTCGCCCCCGGCTTTGCACGACGCTTCGCCGGCTTCTTCCGCGGACGCTTGGCACCACCACGGCTCGATGTTGTGTCTCCCTTCTTCGCCGCCGGTTTGGGATCATACGCCTTCAATCCCAGCCGTTCGGCAACGTCAGCAAACCCGGGGATCTGGGCATGGTACCGCCCCGCCAGCCGCTTTAATGCTGCGCGCTGACGATCCGACAAGTACTTGCGCTGCTCATACTGACGAGCAAGCGATGCGTAGAAGCTCTCGTCGTTGAATTCCCGCTTGCCCCGTTTCACCGGTTCCGCCCACTCCTGCACCTGCCCCATAAGCTCCAATAGCTCGCCGCTCTCCTTATCTTCCTCCGGGGCAGACTTGCCAGCCAACCCAAGCGACTCCTTACGCGCCTCGAAGTCGGGAATCTGGGCAGCATGGGACAGAACCATCTTATCCAGTGCCGCCAGCTGCGCCGGCGACAACTGGCGTTCGGCTTCCACCTGCTCGCGCAGCGAATCCGAGAAGGACCGCGCCGAATCATCCAGATCCAATTCCTTCATAAGCTTCAGCTTGGCCGCCGAACTTTCTCGCGGTGGCTGCGGCAACGGCGCCTCCAGGTATTCTGCCAGACCCGCCTCCCGTAATGCATCCTTAATCGCCGGTACCTCCTCGCGATGCCGGGCCGCAATTTTGCCTAATACCGAAAGCTGCCGCAGGGAGATCGGCTTCTCGCCATCCTCCAACTGCTTCCGTACCGACGCCACAAACGTCTCATCACTATAGGTGCGCTTACCGCGCTTAATCGGGGGCGGCCAATTCGTTACGCCCTCCAGCGCCTGCAGCACCAGCCGGACCGTATTCTCATCAGCCGGCGGCTCTTTGGCCCCCTCCAGCCACGTCTCAAACTGCTTGTAGAAGGCGTCCAGCATAGCCACCCAATCCTCATCGCCCTCTTCCACCTTGTCCAGCTTGGCTTCCATGTCCGCCGTGAATTGCACATCAAACAACGCATCCAACTCCGAGGATAGGAACCCATTCGTCTGCATCCCCAGTTCAGACGGATACAGCGTCCGGTTCTTACTCTCCACATAGTTACGCTGCTGCAGGGTACTTAGGATCTGCGCATACGTACTCGGGCGCCCTACCCCATTTGCCTCCAGCATCTTCACCAGCGATGCCTCGCTGAACCGCGACGGCGGCTGCGTCTCCTTCTCCTCCCCTTGCAACGAAAGACATTCCAGCGGCTCGCCCTCCGTTACAACCGGCAGAAAATCGATTTGGTCCTCACTCTTCTTATCCTGATCCGACAACACGCGTCGATACCCGTCAAACTGCGTTTCCGACACCGTGGCCGAGAACAGATACGCGCGTGGCCGGTCTTCCCCCAACGGTGCCTCGGCATGGATCGTACGCTGCTGGACCTTGGCCGGCACCATCTGGCAAGCCACAAATCGCTCCCAAATCAGGCGGTAGAGCTTTAATCCAGCCGGATCCAGAACCTTCTTCATCTTGGCGGGCGTCAAGCGCACATCCGTCGGACGAATCGCCTCATGCGCCTCCTGCGCGCTGCCCCGACTGCGATATCGATTCGGCTTCTCCGGCACATACTCCTTCCCGTAGGTATCCGTCACATACTGGCGGCAGGCCGAGACCGCATCATCCGAAAGCGCAACGGAATCGGTACGCATGTAGGTAATCAACCCGATCGGCCCTTCCCCTAGATTCACACCCTCGTACAGCTTTTGTGCCACCGACATCGTCTGTTTTGGCGAAAACCGGCAAAACGTTGAGGCTGCTTGCTGTAACGTACTTGTAATAAAGGGCGGATACGGCTTCCGGTTCACCATACGGGTCTTGATTTCCGCCACTTTCATCCGGCAGCCCTGCAGTTCCTGCTCCACCCGGCGAGCATCCGCCGCCGACCGGATCTCCGCTTTCTCGCCATCGATCTTGACCAGCTTTACGGCAAATGGATCTGTCGGTGCGACAAGCTTGCGCACCTCCGCCCCGAACACCCAGTAGGCCTCCGGCTGGAAAGCCTGAATCTCCTGCTCGCGCTCGCAAACCAATCGCAAAGCCACCGATTGTACCCGTCCTGCCGAAAGGCCACGCCGTACCCGACGCCACAAAAGCGGACTCACCTTATAGCCTACCAGTCGATCCACAACCCGGCGCGCCTGCTGGGCATCTACACGACTCTTGTTGATCTCGCTCGGATGCGCAAACGCTTCCCGCACCGCCCGCGGTGTAATTTCATGATACGTAACCCGGTAAAACGGTTTGTTCTTGTTGGCACGCTTGGCACCCAGCAACTCTTCCAGATGCCAGGCAATCGCCTCCCCTTCGCGGTCTGGGTCAGGTGCCAGATAGATGGCATCGCACTCCTGCGCCGCAGCCACCAGCTCATCCACCACCTTCTTGCGCCCCTTCAGTACCTCATACTGTGGTGCAAACCCCTTCTCCACATCCACCCCCAACACCTTAACCGGAAGATCCCGGATGTGCCCCATCGAGGATTTTACGATAAAATCCGATCCGAGGATCTTGTTGATCGTCTTTGCCTTTGCCGGCGATTCCACTATGACCAGACTCTTGCCCATATCCTTCTCCCCTTCCTGTTACCTGTAGATAACCAGCCCGTGTCAGCACCCTCAATGAAGCAATGCAACACTCCGCCCAGGTAGCATTTTAATCACTTTCTTCAATTCCAACCCAATCAGCAGCGAAGCCATCATCGCAGGGGATATCCCGGTTTCCCGGATCAGCGCATCTACCCCCAGCTCGCCGCCAGCCAGTAACCCCACCACCTTTTCCTCATTCGGCTGCAACCCCGGACGCCCAGCCCGCGTAGCTTCTACAGGACCATCCGCTTGGCGCCCAACCGGAAACAGCAGTTCAAAATGCTCCAGGATATCCCGGATCTCCGTAACCACATAGGCTCCATCCTTGATCAGGGCATTCGGCCCCGATGAGGCATAGGAATCAATTCGTCCCGGCACCGCAAATACGCTGCGCCCCTGCGCCGTGGCCTGCGACGCCGTAATCATGGCACCACTCCCCATGCCGGCTTCCACCACCAGCGTCCCGCGCGTCATGCCGCTGACAATGCGATTCCGCATCGGAAACGTCGTGCGGTCCGGCTTGCGCCCAAACGGAAACTCACTCAGTACCGCTCCCTGTTCTGCTATCTCGTCTGCTAGCTTGGCATTTTCAGCAGGATACAGATGATCAAAACCGCCGCCAATCACGGCTACCGTTCGCCCGCCCGCACGTAAAGCCCCTTCGTGCGCTGCCGTATCCACCCCCAGTGCCAGGCCACTGCAGACACAAATCCCCGCCTTAGCCAGACCGAAAGATATTTTGTATGCACACTCCCGGCCATAGTGCGTTGGGTGCCGCGTCCCCACCACCGCCACCGCTTGCCGATCGGTCGGCCTCAACTTTCCGCGCATATACAATGCAAGCGGCGGATCGTGGATATCCTGCAACGCGGGTGGATACGCAGTGTCCAGCGGCGTTAGCAACTGGATTCCACGCGCAAGAGCCCGCTCTTCTTCAGCCACCGGATCCCATGCCGCTCGCTGCCGCACAATCGCCGCAGCCAAAGCCGGACCAACGCCATTAGCCTGCTGCAAGGCCTGTTCCGATGCATCCAGAATGGCCGCCACCGAGCCCAGTTGCTCCGCCATCGCACGCACGCGCACCGGCCCAACTCGCTCCATCCCATTCAAGACAATATATGCTTCACGATCTGTGTATTGCACCAGGTATCTCCGATCCGGCGCCCACACAGCACCGCCATCCCTGCTCAGAAATCAAACAAAACAAGCAGGTGACTATCATACCCCACCCGCACCCGTCAAGCTGACCGCAGATGAACATCAGAGTACAGGTACCGGCTCCCGCATCGTCTTGCGCCGAATACCGGTTATGGCGCACGCAACCGCCAGCAATCCTAGGCTCAGAGCCAAGCCGGCTCCAAAATGACCCATCCAGTCAAACAAGGCCCCGCCCGCCGGAGGTCCCAGAATGCCCGAAACCCCATAGAAAAGAAATAACAGCGGATAAATACGCGCCACCCCATCACTGCCGAATAGATGTGCCACTTCTGCTGCATACACCACAAAACAGGCCCCGAATCCGGCACCCACCAGAAACGAGCAAAACAAGTACAGATACGGCAATGCTGCTGTACTGGCGAGGCCGACAATCCCGACCAGGAGCAGCAGTAACGATAGCGGCACAGCGGCAAACCCCACCCGATCCGCAATCCATCCCCAGATGAGTCGGCCCACTGCATTTCCGACCGCCAGTACACTGATCGAAACCAGTGCCACCCGCGCAGAAACCCCCAAGGAAACCCCTATCGGCTCCAGATTTCCCACCACCAATAGTCCCGCAAAGGTCCCCGCAAACAAGCCCAATGCCAGCAGCCGGAATCTCCGGTCGCGCAACAATGCCCCATCATGTGCCAGCGCAGGTGCGGCAGTGGCTTCTTGTGGCGGCCGGAAGAGCAGCATTGCCCCGCACAGGATCACCAACCCATAGAGCGCGCCGATCCATCCGAAAATATGCGGCACAGCCATCCCGCTTTCCAGGAAGTGGGAAGCCCCTGCCGAGAGCAGAACCGCCCCGCTACCAAAACCTGCGACCGAGCAGCCGGTTGCCAAGCCCCTATGATGCGGAAACCACCGCATGCCCGATGTAAGCGCAGAAACGTACCCGAAACCAATGCCAGCCCCACTCATCAACCCAATGCCCGCAAAAACCGGCCCAAAGCCCCCTCCGCCTGCAAAGGCCAGCAGATAGCCCAACGCAAAAAGGATGGCACCCAAACTTCCGGTTCGTCGTGCCCCCCAGCGCGGCAGTCGCCGACCTGCCAGCACCATGGCTACGGTAAACGAAGCAATCGTGGCACCAAATACGAACTGTCCCTGCGCCGCACTGAACCCGTGGGCTGAACGCAGGGATTCCACAAAGACACTCCAGGCGTACACCCCACCCATGCATGTCTGCATCACTACGGCTGCCAATAGCACAACCCAACGCCTCTTCATCCATTTCCTCCCCTGGGACGCCCAGTGGTCCGTGATCACGAATCAGCCACCAGTTTCCAGCAACCCGTTTTCACATCACCCCGCACAGAGCGTCTTGCAAAAGGCCTCCAACCGATCCAGTCCTTTTTTGATACTCTCCATATCGATGGCATAACTCAACCGGATATTCTGATCTGCCCCAAACGCAACCCCCGGCACAGCCGCCACCCGCGCTTCCTCTAGCAACCGTTCACAAAAAGGCACCGAGGAAAGTCCCGTTCCTGCTATATTGGGAAACAAATAGAAGGCTCCCTGCGGTTCACAGCAGCGAACCCCCGGCATGGCATTCAAGTGCTCGCAGGCATAACGACGGCGTTCATCAAATGCCTGCCGCCATTCCTCCAGATGCGCTTGTGACCCCTCCAGCGCGGCAACGCCGCCCTTCTGGGCAAAACTTACCGGATTACTCGTACTGTGGCTCTGGATGCCCGTGATTGCCTCCGCAACCGGAAGCGGGGCCGCACAAAAGCCTAACCGCCACCCCGTCATGCTCCACGCCTTGGCAAATCCATGCGCCAGAACCGTATGCGCCTTGTACGCCGGACCAAACGACGCGGCACTACAGTGCTTTGCACCCCCATATACCAGCTTCTCGTAGATCTCATCACTAAGCAGCAAGACGTCTGCCTCGATACAGACATCGATCAACGCCCGAATTTCTTCAGGGGCATATACCGTCCCCGTTGGATTGCAGGGCGAATTCAGGATGACGACCTTGGTGCGTTCCGAAAGCACCCCGCGAAGCTGTTCCGGGGTCATCTTGAAGCCATTGGCTTCGTCCGAATGAAGGAAAACGGGATTGGCACCTGCCAGCTTCACCATTTCCGGATAGCTTACCCAGTAGGGGGCTGGAATCACTACCTCATCGCCCGGATTACACAATGCCAACATAGCATTATAAAGGGTATGCTTCCCGCCACAGGAAACAACAATTTCATCCGGCGTATACGAAATCCCATTCTCACGCTCCAGCTTATCAGCGATGGCCGCGCGTAATGCCGGTATGCCCGCCACCGGGGTATACTTCGTAAAGCCGTCCGCCAGTGCCTGCACGGCAGCATCCTTGATGTGCTGCGGCGTATCAAAATCCGGCTCACCCGCACCAAATCCCACTACATCAACCCCGTCAGCCAGTAACGCTTTGGCCTTCGCGCTGATTGCCAGCGTCAAAGACGGCGTAATGTGTGCCGCCCGCTCTGAAATGTCATACTTCATTTTGCCCCCATCCGCATGCATAGCATGCCTTCCTAGATACTGATCCACCCGATATGCAGCTCTTCTTGTCTATGCTATCACGTGTCCTCACCTGCTTGTGTCAATGGATATGCGCATATAGAAACCAAGAAGCATCCCAAGCTTTCACGTAGCCGCACACGCATAACTCCCGCCTCTCGCACGCCGAAAGTACCCCCATGTAAGATACTTGGCAATCATGAATGCAAGCCATTACCGAAACACAAGGAAAAAGCTGGCAATATAGACGGCATACACAAACAACAGCACACCACCCTCGCGCCGGCTCAGGGCCGAACGCGTATGCAGCACCAACAACGTCACCGCCACCATGATAAACATGGCCGGAAACATGAAACGAATTTCGCGGTCGGAAAGAAACAGCGGATTGGCAACGGCTGAGGCACCTGCCACCCAGCAGATATTCATGATATTAGCACCGAGAATGTTACCCACCGACAGCGCGCCCTGCCCCTTAATGGCAGCTACCACGCTGGTTGCCACTTCCGGTATCGAGGTGCCAAGCGCAACAAGTGTTAACGCAATGACCGCTTCCGGCACCCCCATCCACGCCGCAATCGTTACCGAACTGACCACCACAAACCTGCTGGAAAGGATTACGCCTCCCAACCCCACCACAAACAGCAGTGCCAATGCAAAGGCAGACTTGGACGTCTCTGCAATCTCGGCCTCAATCGCCTCAACCATGTGTCCCTTCCGGTACTGCCATAACAGCAATCCCAGATACGCCACAAAACACGTCAGAAGCACCCCACCCTCCCAGCGGCTAAGCGTACCATCCATCGCGACAAACAGCGCGCACAGGATACCTGTAAACACCAGTAATCCACCCGCTGTCCGAAACACATGCTTCAGCACCGGAACAGGCGCTTTTGAAAAGATACCGCAGACCGCCAGGGCAATGCCGCAATTGCAGATAATGGAACCAATCGCATTGCCCAGCGCCATTTCAGGACTCCCCTTCAACGCCGCCATCATCGAGACACTCAACTCCGGTGCCGTGGTCGCTACCGAAACCAGCACAATGCCAATGACAAACTTAGGCAACTGCAGGTGCTCCGCAATACCGACCGCACTGTCCACAAAAAGATCGGCACACTTTGCCAGCACTGCGAATGCCACCGCCAACACGCACCAAGCCACAAGAACGTGACTCTCTTCCACATACATGAAAATGCCGGATAACACGTTACTTCGTTCCTTTTCTCTTCATCGCCCCTCCTGCGCAACCTGCAGTAGGGCCTGAACATTCTCAATCGGCACATCATCCTGCAGTTCCTGGGCCGGCGACAGAATATAGCCCCCTTGCTGCGACATGAGTTCGCGAACCCGGATCGTCTCAGCCTTGACCTCATCCGGCGTACCATACGGCAACGCCTTTTGGGTACTGATGCCACCCCAGAATGCCAGCTTATCACCAAAGTCACGCTTCAGAGCCGCCAGATCCATGCACTCGGGCTGAACCGGATTCAGCACATCCAGACCCATCTCAATCAGGGACGGAATCACCTTGCAAATATTCCCGCAAGAATGCACCCAGACATCCTTGCCGAAACTATGCACCAAATCGTACTCCCGCTGTTCGCCGGGCCGAATCATATCCTCCCATGTATCCGGCGACATGATCAGATCCAATTGCGTGCCCCAGTCACTTCCGAGCAGCACGCCATCAATCTCCGGACAGCCCAGGATATTGTCCAACATCACCATGTTCTTCTCGATAATCCGGCCGAGGAAGTTTCGTGCAAACGCCGGATCCCCCGCCATATCCGCTAGAAAGTTTTCGATACTCCGGGCAGCATTGGCCTTCTCGAAATGCGAACCATATATCATTACGAGAATGTACTTGTCACTGTGATCCCGCAGCATTTTCAACTGGTCCCGGAACGCCTGATAACTCCCGGTCCCCTTAACGCGGGGCAGCTTCGACGGCGGCTCCATTGCCGTCCATTCCGGGCCGAGATCGTCCCACCACCACCAAGGCGGTGCAATCCGCGCGATATCATTATCGACCCATGCTTCCACACTGCTGCATCCGAACGCTTGCTCGCATTTCTCGCGCGCCTTACGCGTAAACTGTATGCAATACGGAACACGATCCGTTTTCTTATGTGCAATCGCGTCCTGCACAAGCTGCCTACGTTGCATATGCCTGCTCCTTCCGCCAAACGGCTCCTGCCGAATACCTCGTTAAAAAACATGGTCCCGTAAGACTGCGCACCCCAAGCGCCGAGAAACTACCGCATGCAATGACCAGAATACAAGCACCCTTTGCTAGCCGCCTGTCATGGTTCCGATATAGACGTCTTTTTTTCAGAAGACCGTTTCTGTCCACGAACCTAAATCCCGCTCTCCCTAATCGCAAACCAGGAATACCCCTGATCCCCCTATCCATAAAACCGTAAGAGATTGGAAAGCCGTACGATATCTGATATATATCAAGGATTATAGGAGTATACAGGCATGCAAATTGACATTAAAAAAGAAGGTGGCATTA
>CAZRCN010000047.1:0-17324 GCA_964598575.1 uncultured Victivallales bacterium
CACATAGTCAAGCAAAGCTTGTAAAGTCAATTCTCAAGGGCTGACCCCAATTCCGCCCAATTCCGCCATTGACATCCGCTCTAATGGATGACCCCTCCGCCTTCTAATCGCGCGGGCGGGCCGCCCCTCGCCCCCGCGGTCTTCGTTCAAGGCGCATCGTCCGTTCCAACGCATGCCACCTCACGTCGTTAAGGTCATAGGTACCTATACGAAAGCCGAGAGTTACATCGTAGACACTGTTTGTTTCTGGCAATGCGACCGCCAGAGAACGAGAGTATTGTCCGTATGGTAGCTTGCCTTGCCTTCTTCTCAGCAGCCTGAATCTCAACGGAGGTGAGCCCGTTCCAGCAGTCCAACGCGGCAACAAATGGGCAAGCGCCAGCCCGCTGGTGGTGTCCGACAAATTGAGTCGCTGCACCTGTCGCACCATGTCTTCATCATTATCTACGATTACAACGTCGCTATCAGAGTGGTTCTGTAAAACAACTGTTAGCACCGGATTGCCGTCAGAATCAAACTCTGACATCACATTCTCAAAACTTACACAAATATCTGCTGACTCTTCGTCCAAGAATCCCACGGAAGGATGCGGAAGTCGGGAAACACATCCTGCCACACATAAAATTATGCAGAAAGCCCAAAACATCCTGACCACCACAGGTAACACGCGTTTCAAGTGATTGCGCGAAACAGGATTATGCCCAAAGCAGTCGCACATACTATTTTGCCTTCTGGAAATGAACATCGACAGAAACCGCTAGCCAATTAATGGCGCAGCAAATAATTTTACCGTCCTTTGTTTTGTTCTCCGTGGAATCCCAATTCGCATCCTGATATCCTACGGACCCATACTCAATCGTTTTTCCGGGCTCCCCCGCCTTGCAAGAAGCTGCGCCGTTGTACCATCCCTTGGAGGCGGTTATGACACTCTTGTTCAAAGCAGCTAGCACTGCGTCGCGATCGGCGGGTGTTGAGTACCGCACTTTGTTGAAGTTCACCTTGTCTACCCATGTGTGTGCCCAATATGCAGATGTATCCCAATCGTTCGCCTGCGACGATACACCAGCCTTGACTTCTTTGACCTCTCCACTGAGGTCCAGCCCTTTGGTCTTAACTGCAATGAATTCTTCCGTCATAAGTCGTTTTTTGAACTCCATCTCATCATACCCTATATAGTCAGTCTTCTGACCTGGGGGATCTGAGGAGTAGTCTGTGTATGTCCACGCAAAATAGTACCGCTTACACTTCTCCCTATTCTCATCAAGATAGGCTAGAAGCTCTTTCCTCTTATCTTCCAGTATCTTCTGATGTGCATCGACATCCGCCTTGACATCATTATAGGACCCCGCATTGTGATCGTTGGGTGCATACACATATGCAACAGCTCCGAGCAGATCGACCAGATATACTGGACGATTGCCCAAGAATCCATGTAGATTCCCCCCTCCCCACTCCCCAATCGGATCCCTGTTAATCCAGCGGCCCAATTCTGGGCTGTAGTATCTTAGGCCGTAGTAGTATTCGGCGTCATGCGTCGTAGTTGCCGTTTTGGCGGGGCGTTGTGGCGTTTGGTTGGTGGATTGGGTGTAGGTATGGGTGGTCGTAAGCGTAGTTGCGTCTATGGCTTCGTATGCCGCCATCGTGGTGTCGTAGTCGTAGAGCGAGACCGCAGACTGCAGGCCACAGGCTGCAGGCTGGCCGCTGCTAATGCTGGATATGCCCTGTTTATTGCTGGATTTACTGTTGCAGTGTGCGGTGGCAGGCGTAGGTGTGGACGCGCTTCGGTAGGCACCGGTTATGACAATCAGGGTCGTAGTCGTAGTGTAGGTTTGGGCGAGGTACGGGAGAACGAGGGCGTCGTAGAGGTAGGTGCAGGCCCGTTGCAGCACCGAACCAGGGCTACATGTTTCGGTTATGTCGTCGTATGCGTACATATCAGGCAATGGCACCCCTGTTCCTTTCGCTAACCATTGAACACCGCATCAACGCTCGCCGCATCCAGTGATGCGTCGATCCAGGTTTCAAGCTGGGTGCTGCTGGCCGTGCTGATCTTCTCCGTCACAGATGGCAAAACCGATCCAAAACGCTTATTAAGAATTTTGAGTAATGTTTTCGCCTCTGCTTGCTGCATGCCCTGCTGCATGCCCTGCTGCATACCCTGCTGACGGCCTTCTTTTCTGAGTTGTTCGGCGATAGTCATAAGTTCCTCCTCTAGTTCGGGCACGTTAATTGCCTCGACCTGTTTAATATAATCGGTCAAATCGGTGTCGTTGTCAACGGCGCAAATATACTGTAGCAGCGTTCGGATCATGGATAGGCTGCTATCCTGTTGTGTCAGTTCCGCGAGCAGTTTGAATAGGCGGGGCAGTTCGTGGTGCTGGCCCTTACGGCTGGTTATGAGCGCCAGCAGGATGGCCCTGGTCAGCAGCGTGCCCTGCAGTTCATCGGCATTGATGTGGTTGAGATCGACGAGCAGATGCCGGAATTCGGGCTGGTAAGGGGCCAGGCCATCGGGAATATCGATCAGCCCGCTCAGCGAAAGATCGGCAGTCCAGGTGGCTCCGCCCTGGAAAAGCACCAGCGGCAGCACCGGCGGTAGCTTACTGGCCGTTGGGTTGTGCTTGCGGTATTGGTCCCAGATGCTGAGGATGTAGCGCAGTAACCGCAGGGGCATCCAGGCATCCGGTGTGCTCTGGTGCTCGAAAAGGCAATAGAGCAGCGCGGGGCTTTGGTCGATCTGAATGGTATAGAGCAGATCGGACTCACTGCCGCGCAGCGCCTCATCGGTGTAGCTCCCGGGCTGGAGCTTGAGCGTGTCCCAGTCCAGCCGATCACGCAGCTCGGATGGCAGATAGCTCTGGAAAAAGCCAATGGCATTCTCGGTATGCGAGAACGCTTCCTTAAAGAGCTGATCGTGTGGATTCTGTATGCATTTCTCGCTCATGAGGCAACAGCAACCTTTCCTTCTTTACATCGTTTGCTCTTTGGTAGCAAATCCCCGATTGAAGCGCGACCTCAAAAAGCCACCGACGCGCCGCAGGCGGAAAGGGTAGGTATAGAAAGGCAGCTAAAAGGAAAGCGATTATTGAAATGGAGAATGAGGAGATGTGACCCCAATGCCTCAATGCCTTCACAAAAAAAGAAGTCCGCCTCCCGCGGAACGGGAGGCGGATGCTGGGCAGCGCATTTACGCTTTGGATATTTCGATTTTCCGCCCCTTCACGGGTTCTTCACCGGGGAGCTTGGGTATATTGACCTTCAGGACACCTCGTTTGAAGGTAGCCGACACGTGATCCGCATCAACCTTGCAGCTCAAGGGGACCACGCGTTGGAACGATCCGTAGATCGTTTCCCGGGCGTAGTTTTGTTCATCTTCTTCCTTGTGCTCCTCTTTCTTATCACCGCTGATGGTGAGGGCATCTTCATCCAGCGTGATATTCACGTCCTTCTCGTCCATCCCGGGTAGCTCCGCCCGTACCTTGATGGCTTTGGCGGTCTCGGACACATCGATGCTGGGCTGATAGGCCGCAAGTTGTGCTTCCATCCCACGGAAGGGGGCGAGGCCCCAGCCGTCAAACATATCGTCGAACAGCCGGTTCATCTCTTGCTGTAGCGAACTGACACCTGCTACGGGATTTGCCAGACTGCGCGTATGATTCCGTCTTCTTGTTATGGGTAGTGCCATGGTCATTCTCCTTTTTGTTGTTGTATCCGCGTGGAGCTGCCCCATCATGGGGTTGCATGATGGGGCGCTCCGTCTGCGGTTGTTATGTAAGCGCCCGCCTGGTTACTGGTAGGGCTCGTAGTAGGGGCCGTAGTAATCCGGACCGCGATAGGTAGGTGACCCGTAATATCCCGGACCATATGGACCGTAGTACTGGTAATCGACCCCCAAGTTGTTGATGACATCCCTGGCACCACCCTGGAAGGCATTCTTCTCGGCATCCTGCCGCTCGCTCCAGGAGTTTACAGTGCCGCTGAGCGTAACCACGCCATCATCCACCGATACGGTGATGTCGTCTTCATCCACAAACGGACTCCAGCGTAACTGGTCCTGTACATTGGCACGGATTTCGGCGTCAGGTACCCATTGCCAGCTATATACGAGGTCGATGTTGTTCACTATGCCGATGACGCCCTGTACGCGCTCGGCAATGCGTTCCGCCGCATTTTTCTCGGATGCGGTACTGACAAGGCCGTTCAGGTAGACCCAGCCATTCTCCGCCTCTATATCGATGTGGGAGCGTATGACGCGGGCAGACTCGCTCAAGGCGTTTGCGATCCGTTTCCCCAATACATCATCCGCCGGAATGTCCGGACGTACCTTGATGTTGTTTGTGACCCGCCAAACACCTAGCGTATTCCTGGCGTCCTGCTCGGCGGCTCGTTTCGCCGCCAGATTGTTGACACGCCCGCTGAGCGTAACCGTACTGCCTAGCACATCGACCTCAATGCCGAAGGGCGCGACGCGTGGATCATACGCAAGGGCATCCAGAACGGCTTCCCTGATTTCTTCGGTTGTCCGGGAGACATAGGTAGACGTACGCCGCATGGGATCACGAGCCCATGCATCGACCACGAGGTCATCGGCATTGACTTCAGAAACGCCAGCCACCCAAGCGTCGGCTTGAGCCTGGGTTTTTTCCTGCAGGCTGCCGACGGTGCCCCTGAGTGTGACTTCGCCATCGTCTACACTGACCGCAACCAACGCGTCATCGACCCGCACATCATTTTCGAGCCGTGCAACCACTTCTTGCCGAATGGTCATGTCATCACGGGTTTCTTTATATGCGACGTCCACCTCGTTGATGACATCCGTAACGCCCCGCACGCCTTTGGCAACCGTTGCTGCGAGGTCTTTCTCGGCATAGGATGTAACCGTTCCCGTTATTGTTACCACGCCATCATCGACTTCGGCCTCGAGTTGATAGTCACTCGTGGCGGGATCGAAGAGCCAGGCATTCGATACCGCCTGTTTCAGCTCGGCATCACTGCGTGGCGTGGTTGGCTCGACTTCGACGCGGTTCACGATGGCGCGTACGCCTGCAGTCGCTTCAGCCAGTGCCTGGGCACGTTCTTTCGCCAGAATGCTGTTGACCGTTCCCGATAGCGTAACAACGCCATCCGTTGTCGATACGTCGATGTTGTTGGCGGATACGGCATTGTCGATCCGCATTTCGGTATTTACCGCACTGGTAATCTCCGTGTCGGTGGCCTCCTGTGCTGCTATGGGCAGAACGGATAGCACCATGAAGCCGACGGCTACGGCCAGGATGAGGCCGTTGCGACGTACGCGTTGTTCGTTTGGTCTGGGTATTCTCATCTTCATTCTCCTTGTGTTCGGTTGTGTTGTTGCGCTTTTCTGGTTGGTTATGTCGGTCAGCTTGCTTGTGCCCATATTTCTAGATCACGTCATGCACCTCCTTTGATGTTTTGCCTGGCTTCGCTATCTCTGCGTAACCGCACCAAGCCAACCAAAATACATCTGCTAGCACCATCGGGGATAAACCGGAAAAGCGTCTTCGAAACACCTGATCGCAAAAAGGGGGGATGCGCGGTGCCTAGTGGTTTGCGCAGGTGAAAATCGGGCGAGCCCCGATAGATGCCTGGCTCGTGCGGCGGTAGGGTGAAGGCTGTCAATCTGCAAGCAAAAGGAGGAAGTTATGCCGGCAACCGTTGTGACGCTAACGATGAATCCGTCCATTGATGTCAGCAGCCGGGCGGATCACATTACCGCTAATCGCAAGCTGCGCTGTGAAGCGCCGCGCTATGAGCCACGGGGCGGGGGCATCAATGTGGCTGTGGCCATGGAGGAGCTCGGGTGGAAGGCACGTGCCATTTTTCCCTGTGGTGGACCGCCGGGGGAGACCCTGCAACAGTTGCTCCACTCTCATGATATCCCCTTGGTTCCTATCGAAATTGAAAATTGGACCCGTTCGAATCTGGCGGTGTATGAGAAGGAGAGCCAGGACCAGTATCGATTCCTGATGCCTGGCCCCGCGCTGAGCGACGCGGAGATCCAGTCATGCCTCGACGAAATAGATGCCGTTGCGCCTGCGCCCACGTATCTGATCGTGAGCGGAAGTCTGCCCCCGGGCGTCCCGTCCGCATTCATGAAGGAGATTGCCGCACTGGCGCATGCAAAACACAGTAAACTCATCGTTGACACATCGGGAGAGGCGCTCAAGGTTGCTGCCGATCAAGGGGTTTACATGCTAAAACCCAATATGCGTGAGCTTTGCATGCTGAGCGAAAAGGAGGAACTTACCGAATCAGAGCAGGAACAGGCGCTCAAGAAGCTAGTCGAGGAAAAGCGCTGTGAGCTGGTTGTTCTTTCGTTGGGAGCGGCCGGGGTGCTGATGGCAACGAAGGATCGGATGGTGCGCCAGCGGGCACCGAGCGTCCCCATCCAAAGCCGGGTTGGGGCGGGGGACAGCAGCATTGCCGGTACCGTTACGGGGCTTTGCCGGGGATACGATATTCGTGATGCCGTATTGTATGGTGTTGCGGCTGGGAGTGCCGCCGTCATGACGCCAGGCAGCCAATTATGCCGCCGGGAAGATGTGGATCGTCTCTGGCACGATCTGCGCACCGGGCAGGATACCGCATAGGGCGGTTATCGGTGCGTAAGGCAATCGGTCATACAATCCAGAAAATCCCGTACCTGGTCGGGATTCGTAAGGCGGTAGCGTGCGAGCGTCGGTTTGGGCTCGCCTGCATTCACGACAATCCCGATACCATTAGCCCCCAAGGTATCAAAGGCATCCTCATCGGTGACGTCGTCGCCAATGTATATCGGGAGTCTTTGGTCTGCCTGGTCCTGCGGGAGCGAATCCAATATCAGCTCAACGGCATTGCCCTTGTCCCAGCCAATATCCGGTTGCAACTCCCACACTTTTTTGCCGGCTTTTTTTCGTAGGCCGTCCTGTTCCTGCAAAACAGCATCCACGGCCGCATCAACAGACTCGATCTGCGCATCGGGTACGGAACGGTAGTGTATGGCCATCGAGTACTTTTTGCGCTCAAACGTTACACCATCCACGGCAGAGAGACGTTTTCGCAATTGCCGTGCTGCTGCATCGAGGGCCGGTTTCGTGTTCTGCCCGATGTGGTTTTCAATGGGCTGCCCATCAGGATTCTCCACTTCGAAACCGTGACTGCCGGCATAGTAAACACCGTCGATGCCCACGCGTTCCTTGATGACGCGCAGGTCGCGGCCGCTTACCACGGCCACCGTCGCTTTTGTTTGCAGCCGGTGCAGCGTTTCCGCCATTTCGCGCGAAAGGCGTGCATCTTCCGGATTCTCGGTTATGGGCGTCAAGGTCCCGTCGTAATCCAGGAAAAATACGGGCTGCGCGTCTTTGATGGCATCGGTTAGCGCCTTCACATGATCCAGTGCGTAAGGAAGCTTGGCCGATTTTACGACGCCCTCGAGATCTGGATTCTCTGCACGCAATGGGTGGTGCATTTTGTCGTCGTTGTGTTGCTCAGCCACCTGGCCCTCCTTGCTTATACCTTCAAGCTACATCACGATATGCTGTGGTTTTCTTTGCGTTCACATACCTGTTGTTGCCCGCCGCAATCGGCGGCGGGCTTGCTGCTTCTTGTTTCCTGCCTTGGCGTGTGCCGTACATACACAAGACGGCACCTACACAAAGAGGGTAAGCCATGCCAACCACATGGCCAATCAGTCAGACCCCGAAAAACAGCTTCGAAAAGTCTTATCCAACACCGTGACTTGCAGCTTCCTTCCCTAATGGATTTCGAACACAAATCTCGTGTTGAGGGAATTGACGTACGAGATACGAAAGCCTAGCATTTGGTGCAAGCATGTAAACAGGGGGAGCAGTACGATGGAAATCAAAACGTGGCCCGGAGAGCCCTATCCGTTAGGGGCTGTATATCATAATGATGGAACCAACTTTGCGCTTTTTGCGGAGAACGCGGAAGCCGTGGAATTATGTCTTTTTGATGCCAAGGGCAACGAGACACGCGTCAAGGTGTTGGAGCGGACCCACAACAGCTGGCATATCTTTCTGCCGGGGATCCGGCCTGGTCAGCGGTATGCCTACCGGGTGTACGGGCCGTATGAACCCCAAAACGGCCATCGGTACAATGCGGCCAAGCTGTTGCTCGATCCGTATGCGCGGGCCATCAGTGGGAACATTGACTGGCATGATTCGTTGTTTGGGTATGAGATTGGACATGCCGAGGAAGATCTTTCTCTCAACGAGACCAACGATGCCGCTCGGATGCCCAAGTGCATTGTGGCGGAAGATAGTTTCGATTGGGAAGGCGATCGTCCGCTAGGGATCCCGATGCACAAGACCATCATTTATGAATTGCATGTCAAGGGGTTTTCCCAGCTCTCGCAAGATCTTCCGGATGACCTGAAAGGCACCTTTGCCGGGTTGGCGCATCCTGCCAGTATTGGCTATTTCAAGGATCTCGGCATCAATGCGGTCGAGCTGATGCCGATTCATCATTTTGTGCACGACCGCCATCTGGTGGATGCCGGACTGCAAAACTACTGGGGGTACAATACGATCGGCTTTTTTGCGCCGCATGCCGATTATGCTGCTGCCGGCACAGATGGTGCGCAGATAAAAGAGTTCAAAGAGATGGTGAAGGGATTGCATGCTGCCGGCATCGAGGTGATTCTCGATGTGGTCTATAACCATACCGCCGAAGGTAGTCAACTTGGGCCAACCTTGAGCTTTCGCGGCATTGACAATGCGTCCTACTATCGCCTTTCCGATGAGGACCGTCGCTACTACGTGGATTATACCGGAACCGGTAACACCCTGAATACCGTCCACCCCACCGTGTTGCGACTGATTATGGACTCTCTGCGTTACTGGGCCATCGAGATGCACGTGGATGGCTTCCGGTTTGACCTCGCGCCCGTGCTCGCCCGTGAGTTTGACGACGTCGATAAGTGGGGCTCCTTTTTTGATGTCCTGCATCAGGATCCGGTGCTCTCGCAGGTCAAGCTTATCGCCGAACCGTGGGATTTGGGCGAGAACGGCTTCCAGGTTGGCAATTTTCCTGCCGGCTGGATGGAGTGGAATGCCAAATATCGCGATTGCATGCGGCAATTCTGGCGGGGGGATGAGGAAATGCTTCCCGAATTCGCCAATCGCCTGACGGGCAGTTCCGACTTGTATCTGGATGATTGGCGCACCCCGACCGCCAGCATCAATTTTATTACGGCGCATGACGGGTTTACACTAGCGGATCTCGTTTCCTACAATGAGAAGCATAACGAGGCGAATTTTGCCGGGAATGAGAGCGGTGAGGATCACAACCGCTCCTGGAATTGTGGGGCCGAGGGGCCGACCGATGATTCGGACATCAACGAGCTGCGCCAACGGCAAATCCGGAATTTTCTGGTTACCCTTTTCTTGTCACAGGGGGTACCGATGCTGCTGGCAGGCGATGAACTGGGCCGTACGCAGAATGGCAACAATAATGCCTATTGCCAGGATAACGAGATGTCGTGGATCAACTGGGCGAAAAAAGACGAGGCCTTACTCGCGTTCTGCTCCAAGCTCATTCATTTCCGGCAGCAGCACCCGGTGTTTTGCCGTCGCAAGTGGTTCAAGAATAGTCCGGTCAAGGGCAGCAAGCTGAAGGCTATTGAATGGTTTACCGTGGACGGCCAGCCCATGACCGACGAGCATTGGCAGTCGAGTCCGGCCAAGTCGCTGGGCATATTCCTGTATGGTGATGGGGTTCTGGCGCTATCCGAACACGGTGCAACGATACACGATGACAGCTTCTTCCTGATCTTCAACGCGCATCATGGGGCCGTACGCTTTCGCCTGCCCGAAGACACATGGGCTGGCCACTGGCAGTTGGTGCTTAATACGTATGATCCGGTATTCCATGACGCGGTAGAGGAAGGGGAGCGGTATGCGGCGCGTCGTACCCTGGATGTACCGGGGCGAACCATCCTGTTGTTTCAAACCAGTGATGGCACGGTCCGCGGTGGTGCCGCGGCGCGAGATGTCTCATAAGGAATCCATCATTCCTTGTGCAAAGGTAAAAGAGGGCTACAGGGCGATATGAATGTACGAACGATAGGGATACAATGCCAATCCGGAGGTGGTTGCCGGGCCGAGGTCTGGGCACCCTTTGCTGAAGCCGCTGCCATTGCAGTCGAAGACGGTCCGGTGCATGTGCTGGAAACATGCGCGAGAGGCTACTGGCGGGGAGAGAACCTGCCGATGCAGTCTGGTGATCGGTACCAGCTGCTGCTCAATGGTGACCAGCACCTGCCCGATCCCGCTTCCCGGTCCCAGCCGGATGGTGTGCATGGTCCCTCACAGGTTGTCAGCCTTGGCACGTATCCATGGACGGATGCCGCCTGGGGCGGACACGCCCTCGAGCAGTTGATTATCTATGAATTGCATGTCGGGACCTTTTCCGCGACGGGCGATTTCGACGGCGTGATTGGACGGCTCGACCACTTGTGCGAACTGGGCGTCACGGCAGTGGAACTGATGCCGGTGGGGCAGTTTCCCGGCACCCGTAACTGGGGCTACGATGGCGTCTTTCCGTTTGCGGTGCAGCAGTCCTATGGTGGGCCGGTTGGTCTGCAGCGACTGGTCGATGCCTGTCATGCGCGCGGGCTGGCCGTGATACTGGACGTCGTCTACAACCACCTCGGCCCCGAGGGCAATGTCCTGCCCCGGTTCGGACCCTATTTTACCGATCAGTACAAGACACCTTGGGGAGAGGCCGTCAACCTTGACGCTGCCTGGTGCGACGGCGTGCGCCGCTTCTGGATCGAAAATGCGCTGATGTGGCTGCGCGACTTCCATGTCGATGGTTTGCGTCTGGATGCCGTACATGCCATCAAGGATTTTGGTGCCCATCACTTCATGGCGGCGCTCAAAGAGCAGGTTGAGCGGCTCGATCAGCAACAGGGACGCACGCATGTCCTGATTGCCGAGTGTGACTTGAACGATGTGCGGTACCTGAATCCCCGCAGCCGGGGTGGCTATCAGCTTGATGCCCAATGGTGTGATGAATTCCATCACGCGCTACATGCCTTGGTGACGGGAGAGCAACAAGGCTATTATGGCGACTTTGGTTCGCTGGGGGATGTCGTGAAATCTTTCAACGACGCCTACGTCTATGATGGGCGGTATTCCGCATTTCGCAAGCGTCAATTCGGCAGTTCCACGCAGGGACAGCCGGGGCACAAGTTTGTGGTATGCACACAGAACCACGACCAGGTGGGCAATCGTATGGTTGGCGAGCGCCTGACGGCCCTGGTCGGTATCCCCATGCAGAAGGTGGTCGCGGCGGCCTGCCTCTTGTCCCCATTTGTCCCGCTGCTCTTTATGGGGGAGGAATATGCGGAGGATGCGCCTTTCCAGTATTTTACCAGTCACCAGGATCCCGCCTTGCAAAAGGCCGTGCGCGAAGGGCGAAAACGCGAATTTGCAGATTTTGCCCAGGAAGGGGAAGCGCCGGATCCCCAGGCCGAGGAGACGTTTCGACGTTCGCGACTGACGGATCGCATGCATTGGCGCGATGAGCAGAAAGAGGTGCTGGTGTTTTACCGGGCCTTACTTGAACTACGTAAAGCGCATCCCTTGTTACGTGGTGCCCGGCGTGAAGGCAGCCGTGCCGCGGCTTTGGGGGAGCATGTTCTGCACGTGATCAAGCAAGGGAAAGGGCTGGCCCTGGAGATGCTATACAATTTTGGTCCACGGGCATATCGTCATGTCCTTCCTGCGGCCCCGCAAGGCTGGCGCCTCTTGTTGCATACAGCGGACGGGATGCGCGGTGCCGCAGTCGGTAGGGGAGCCGGGACGAAAGACGCCCCGGCATTTCTGGATGTACCACCGGTTTCGGTTGTCGTATGGGAAACAGTGGATTCGACCAAGCAGGATGAAGCGTCGCGGATTCCGGGACTCCGATGCAGTAAGAAGGAAGGCGGTTGGCCGCAATGAAGAATCTGATTTCCACCTACCGGCTACAATTCAATCGGGAATTTGGTTTTGACGAGGCGGAGCGCCTGATTGACTATTTTGATCTGCTGGGCGTGGGGACAGTATATGCCAGCCCCATCCATTCCGCCGTGCCGGGGAGTGCGCACGGCTATGACGTCACGAATCCCGAGCGGATAAACCCGGAGCTTGGTGGCGAAGAGGCACTGCAACAGTTGCTCGGCAGCCTGGCTCGCAGACGTATGGGCTGGATGCAGGATATTGTCCCGAACCACATGGCTTTCAACCATCATAATGGCTGGCTGACCGATGTGCTCGAGAAAGGTCGCGATTCCGTCTATGCAAGGATGTTCGACATTGAGTGGGAGCACCCCGACTTGGCGGGTAAGCTCATGGTGCCAATGCTTGGCGATACGCTGTTGCGCGTCGTTGCCGACGATCCATTCACGTTGACCTGGCAGGACGGGACCTTTTCCTTCGTCTACTACGAGCATCGCTGGCCGCTCAGATTTGAATCCGTCCGCAAGATCCTGCAGCAGGATGCTGCCAGTTTGCCTTCCGTCTTGCAGAAATATTATGCAAGACATCGCTTGGCGGAGCAGGTACCGGATGCATGCTATCTCAATGGTGCCTGGGAGCAACACAAACAAGCGTTGTCCCGCATAACGTCTGCACAGCCTGAGGTGGATGCATACATGCGGCATCTGGCAGCGAGGGCAGGGGAGGACACCGATCTGCTGCTCGAGCTGGCCGCCGAACAGCACTACCAGCTCGTCCACTGGAAGGATACCGAACATACCATCGGCTATCGGCGGTTTTTTACTGTCAATGATTTGATCTGCCTGCGAATGGAAGACGAAGCCGTATTTCAGCGCTGGCACCGTTGGTTGCTACCGTGGCTTGCCGGGAATCACTTTGCGGCCCTGCGTGTAGATCATATTGATGGTGTGCGCAACCCCGGTCAATATCTGCAACGCTTGCGGGACTTGGTCGGGGATACCCCATCCATTCTGGTGGAGAAAATTCTTGCGAACAACGAGTGTTTACCGACAGTCTGGCCGGTGCAAGGAACAACCGGGTATGATTTCCTGGCACAGGTAAATCACTTGCTCACGTATACGCCGGGACTCCACGAACTGGAAACGTTCTATGCTGGGATCACCGCTGGGAATCAGCCACTCGAAGAACAGGCATATGAAGCGCGCAAGCTCATACTCAGCCAGCGGATGGAGGGCGAATGGGATAATCTCGTATCGCTCTTTTACCGCTTGCCGCTTTTTCCTGCCGGCACGGATCTGCCTCCACGGAACACGATCAAATCGGCAATGGGTGCATACTTGTTGGCCATGCCCGTATACCGCTTTTACCTATCCCGTCCGTTACTGCAACCTGCCGAAAAAGACCAGTTGCTCGAGGTTGTGACCCGTGCGCGCGGACGGACCCCCTTGGCAGTCGAGGGATTGGAATGGCTGGCAGACCTGATTCGGCATGCCGCCAGCGAGGAGGGTGCACGTACGGCTGGCATACAGCAATTCCTTTCCCGTATGATGCAGTTGGCCGGTCCCTTGATGGCCAAGGGTGTGGAAGATACGCTGATGTATCGTTATACCTGTTTTATCGCGTGGAACGAGGTGGGGGATCACCCTGCGCCGATCGGCATGGATGTCGCGCATTTTCATGCCGCTATGCAGGCCCGTCAGGCAAAATGGCCACTTACCCTGAATGCCACCTCCAGTCACGACAGCAAACGCGGCGAAGATGTCCGGGCCCGACTCAACGTGATCAGCGAAATGCCCCGGCAGTGGGCGGAGCAGGCACAGCATTGGATGGAACTGAATCGACCGCTGAAATCCGCCTGCGAGAATGAGATGGCACCATCCGCAGACGAAGAGTACCTGCTCTACCAGACGCTGGTCGGCATGCTGCCCTTTAGCCAGAAGATCGACGAGGCCCTCATCGAACGACTTGAAGCGTACATGATCAAGGCCCTGCGCGAAGCTAAGGTCCACAGTGCCTGGCGTGCACCGCAGCAAGCATGGGAGAATGCCACCAAGACCTTTATTCGCGGCATCCTCGACACGGGTCACGCATTTCTGGCTGCTTTTCTTCCCTTCCAGCATCAGATTGCGCACTACGGTGTCTACAACAGCCTCTCGCAATTGACGCTCAAGGCTACCTGTCCCGGCGTGCCCGATATCTATCGGGGCACCGAGCTTTGGGATTTGAATCTGGTCGACCCCGATAACCGTCGCCCCCTTGATTGCACAGGACGCGCGAAAACCTTGCGGGAGATGATCGCGCGGCACCGCGCCGAGCCCGATACGTTTCTGCCTTGGCTGCTGCGCGATGTGGGCAGCGGCCGGATAAAGTTGTGGCTGACGCATTGCCTGCTGCGGCATCGGCGTGCGCATCCCGCGCTCTTCGCGCACGGCACCTATTGGCCGTTACCCGTCACCGGATCGCAGCGCGAGCACATTCTGGCGCTTGCCCGGTGCGATCAGGGGGCCTGGCACCTGAGTATCGTCCCCCTGCATGTCTCGTTATGCGGCGCACGCACAGACGCAGGTTGCTTTTGCGAGGTAGACTGGCAGGACACACAAGTCTTGTTGCCCGATGATGCCCCGGCGCAGTGGGTCGATGTGGTCAGCAGCCAACGAAAAACCTTCGGAAAACATGTTCCTGTCTGCGAGCTTCTCGCGGCATGTCCGGTTGGCCTGTATTATGGGGAACAGCCGCAGGCGCGACGATCGGCCGGTGTGCTGCTGCATGTATCGTCCCTGCCGGGAGCCTTTGCGTCGGGCGACGTTGGCCCCGAAGCTTATGCCTTTATAGACTTTCTCCAAGCCTCGGGCCATACCGCTTGGCAGATGCTGCCACTCGTGCAGACGACACCCGCAGGCGGCTGGTCGCCGTATGCCTCGTCATCTGCCTTTGCCGGCAATGTACTGTTTATCAGCCCGCAGCTACTGCTGGAGGATCAATGGATCGAGCCGTCTGACCTGGACAACGCGACTTGCCCCGAAACCGGACGGGCCGACTTCTCGCAGGCTCTGGCGTTGCGTTTACAGCTAACCGCCAAAGCCTACCAGACCTTCGAGGCAAAAGCCGGTCCCGCCGCACGCGCATCCTTCCAGGCCTTCTGTCGGCGCGAGCAGCAGTGGCTGGACGACTATGCCTTGTTTCAGTTGTTCAAGGAGCTGTTTGATGGCAGACCTTGGAGCGACTGGCCGGCCAAGGTGAGAGACCGGGCACCAGAGGTACTGGCCGCGTATAGCAAAACACATGCAGTATGTCTGGAACGGGAGAAATTCCGGCAATACCTGTTTTTTACACAATGGCAGACCCTGCACCGTTACGCCACCTGGTGTGGCGTTGACATCATTGGTGACCTGCCGATCTATGTCAGCTACGACAATGCCGATGTCTGGTCGCACCCGCACCTCTTCAAGTTGGACAAAGACCGGAAGATGGCGTATCTGGCGGGGGTGCCCCCGGATGATTTCAGTGCCACCGGGCAATTGTGGGGCATGCCGGTGTTCGACTGGCAGGCGATGGCACAAGAAGAGTACGGCTGGTGGTTGCGGCGCATCGGGCGCAATTTGCAACTGTATGATCGCTTACGTCTGGATCACTTCCGTGGTTTTTCCGCCTACTGGCAAGTGCCGGCTGGGGAAAAGACAGCCGTGGCGGGTACGTGGATCGACGGTCCCGGTGCCGCCTTTTTTGCTGCCGTGCAGAAGCACTACCCGGAGATGCCGTTTATCGCGGAGGATCTGGGGGACATCGACGATGCGGTCTACCATTTGCGTGATCAGTTCGAACTTCCCGGGATGGAAGTTCTGCAATTTGCCTTCAAGGATGATCCGGGGCGAACCATTCATGCGCCCCATAATCACGGCATCAACAGTGTTGTCTATACCGGTACACACGACAACAATACCGTCAAGGGCTGGTTCGAGAACGAGCTCGATCAGGCGGCAAAAGACCGATTGCAGTTGTATGGTGGCAAAGCGCCCTCTGCCGGGAATTGTGCCAACATTCTCTGCCGGTTAGCGTGGAGCTCGCCGGCACGCCTGGCCATTGTTCCCATGCAGGACTTGCTGGGGCTGGGGCAGGAAGCCCAGATGAACCGGCCCGCCAGCACACAGAATAACTGGACCTGGCGGTTGACATCCCTGCAAACTGCGCACGGGGTTGCTGACAGCATACTGGCATTGCTGCAGATCTTTGGACGGACGGGCTAGCCCCAATAGGGCGGCCAGGCCGGAGGTTGGTACGCACCTCGTGAAGTCCCCGAAGACGATCACGCGTATGGGAGCCTCCCGGCCAAGCCGCGGCGATTCATTCAGCCATCATCCGCAGCAGATTTCTTGAGCCACTGGGCAGCTTTTTCCAGCTGTTCGGCCGCATTCTTCTGCATCGTGTCTAACCGCTCGTCTGATGCCTCGGCCACATCATCCATGGCCGATTGAAGCTTGTCGCGCTGCTGGGCCAGCTTCTCGCGCAGGGATGCTTCCTCGTCTTCACTCCGCTCCTGGAGCGCCTCTATCTGGGTATCCAGGCGCGTCATTGTGTCATTCAGCTTGTTCACAAGCTCCTCGCGCGAAAGGGAACTGTAATCGGTTTCCTGTACGGCACCTGCGCCTGAAGTTGCCGCTTCCTGCACGTTCGTTGTGCCTTCCTCCGGCTGTGACATGTCACGACCGTTGTTGCAGCCTGCCACGGCAACTGCCGTCAGGGCTACTACAGTAGCTGTCATCCATCTGCTATGCTTCATCATACGTATCCTCCTTGTTCGCCGAGTTCGGTCGCACCTTGCAACCATCCATGCACTCTTGCGTTACTGTGTATACTACACCCAAACATCGTCCATTTCGCCATCGGGCAAAACCGCAGGATATGATACGAAACTCCTTACGCATTGCGCTACGGTCGCCGCTCTCGTTCACCGGAAGAGGAAGTCAACATTGTGTGCATAGGAAAGCAAAACATTGAAGGTACTGGTTAGTTTGGGCACTTGGGCGGCCAAGATGATGCGATGTTGTAACTTGCGAGTCAAATGTAGCCCGCTTTCGCCGAAAGCGCGGCTGGTGCGTGGTGGGTGCATGTGGTGTCCGTGGAGTGTCCTAGGGGCTTTTCACGGGCTGCCTATGCGCGATCCACGCGCTAGGCTGCTTACGGCGAAAGCAGCCTACAAACATTGAAGGTACTGGTTAGTTTGGGACCCGGGGTGCCCCGGATGATGCATGAGTGAAACTTCGGGAGCGTTGAGAGCAGAGAGATATGCGTGTACGAGTATGTGTACGAGTACGAGGTGGCATTGGGAAAAATCCGTACTCTTACACGTACTCGTACACTCGA
>CAZRCN010000048.1:0-17179 GCA_964598575.1 uncultured Victivallales bacterium
GAAAAAAAGGGGCACAAACATTATTTTTGGGACAGAGACTATGATTGTGCCATCGCCTGGCGCAGGACGTAGGGCAAAATGCCCCCATGCCGGTAATACTCGACTTCTATCGGGGAATCGATGCGGCATACCACCTCAAAGCTGCACGTACCTGCCGTGCCTTTGGCAGTGACTGTGAGTTTTTGCCCGGGCTTCAGCCCCTTTTCGATTCCGGCTATCGTGTACGTTTCCTCGCCCGTCAGCCCAAGGGCGGCAGGATTGTCGTGTTCCAGGAATTCGAGCGGCAGCACGCCCATCTCCACGAGATTGCTGCGGTGGATACGCTCGTAGCTTTCGGCCATTACGGCTTTCACCCCCAGCAGGGAGGTTCCTTTGGCGGCCCAGTCGCGCGACGACCCGGCCCCATACATTTTGCCGGCGAGGACCACCAGCGGTACGTGATCCGCCTGGTAGCGCATGGCCGCTTCGTAGATCGTGGTTTCCTCGCCATCAGGCCAGTACCGCGTATAACCACCGGTTCCTGTCACAAGGAGATTACGCAAACGAATATTCGCAAAGGTGCCACGTAGCATGACTTCATGGTTCCCTCGGCGCGACCCATACGAGTTGAATTGTGCCTGGCTAACCCCGCTCTCTTGCAAATACTGCCCGGCCGGACTGTCAGGCGGAATGGCTCCCGCAGGGGAAATGTGATCGGTCGTAACGAAATCCCCGAAGAAACCGAGCACGCGCGCGCCCCGAATGTCGGTCAGCGGCGGCGGGGGTTTGTCGGCACCTGACAGCCAGGGCGGATCCTGGATATAGGTTGAATCGGCATCCCAGGCATACACCGGATCCGCACTGGCAGGCAGCGCATTCCAGGCCGGAACCGCAGATTCCAGGTTTGCATAGCGGGCCTGATACAGCTCCGGGTCTCCTGCCAGATCCATGTACTCGGCAATTTCGTCGGGCTGCGGCCAAAGATCGGCAAGCATCACATCCTGCCCGCTGGCATCCTGTCCCAGCGGCTCGGTTGTCATGTTGCGATCCACACACCCTTGTAGGGCATACGCCACCACAAGGGGTGGCGAGCATAGGTAGTTGGCTTGGGTCAGCGGATGAATGCGCCCCTCGAAATTACGGTTTCCACTGAGTACAGCCGCCACCACCAGATCCTCCTGCTCGATGACCGCGGCCACATCCTCTGCCAGCGGCCCACTATTCCCAATACAGGTGGCACAGCCATACGCGGCTATATGAAAACCCAGTTGTTCCAGATAGGGCAGCAAACCACTTTTGCGTAAATAATCCGCTGCCACTTGCGAACCCGGCGCAAAACTTGTTTTCACCCAAGCCGGCACCTGCAGCCCACGCTCAACCGCTTTTTTTGCGAGAATGCCAGCCCCCAGAAGAAGCGTCGGATTGGACGTATTCGTGCAACTCGTAATGGAGGCAATCACCACCGAGCCATGTCGCAAGGTGCCTTTACCGGGCACCTCCGCCGCACGCGATGGATCGGTAGCACCAAACCCGCGCTCCTTTGGATCCTTGACCAGATCTTCAGCAAACGAGCGCTGCAAGTCTTTGGTGGCAATACGATCCTGGGGCCGCTTGGGACCAGCCACGGATGATTCAACCGACCCCAGATCCAGTTCCAGCACATCGGTGTACTGGATGTTTTCCTGGCCCGTGCGAAACAGACCCTGTTCTTTTGTATAGCGCTCGACGAGATCGATCTGCTCGGCACTGCGGCCCGTCATACGTAGATAGGCTAGCGTTGCAGCATCAACCGGGAAATACCCCATTGTGGCACCATACTCGGGGGCCATGTTCGATAGCGGAGCCCGGTCTGCCAGCGAAAGCGCATCAACCCCTTCCCCGAAGAACTCGACAAAGTGCCCCACTACACCCTTTTCGCGCAGCAGGTGCACAACCGTCAGCGCAACATCGGTCGCCGTGACTCCGGCCGGAATCCGGCCGGTGAGTCGAACGCCGGTAACAAGCGGGGTCAGGATCGGGATCGGCTGTCCGAGCATGGCCGCTTCGGCCTCGATCCCACCAACCCCCCATCCAACAATGCCCATACTGTTGATCATGGGGGTATGCGAATCCGTACCCACCAA
Source organism: uncultured Victivallales bacterium (assembly GCA_964598575.1). Lineage (GTDB taxonomy): Bacteria > Verrucomicrobiota > Kiritimatiellia > UBA8416 > UBA8416 > T3Sed10-140. Next base: position 2,103 of record CAZRCN010000048.1, read on the forward strand.
CGAGTCGGGATACACCAATGGATCTTCTGCCGTGCCGCCCTGCATCACACAGGTTCCCAACAGCTCCATGTTGATCTGGTGGCAGATACCCAGCCCCGGCGGCAACACCCGCAGGGTATCGAAGGCATTTTGTCCCCAACGCAGGAATTCGTAGCGTTCCCGGTTGCGTTTGAACTCGAAGGCCAGATTCTGGTCCAGGGCCGCATCCGATCCACAATAGTCTAGCTGTACGGAGTGATCGACGATCAGGTCGACCGGAATCGAAGGCTCAATCATACCGGGATCGCGCCCCGCACGTTTTGCCGCACTGCGCAATGCTGCCAGATCTACCACGCAAGGCACACCCGTAAAGTCCTGCAGCAGGACCCGCGCCGGCATGTAGGGCAGCTCGGATCGTTCGCCCTGCGGCGTCCATTGCGCCAGTGTCGAAACATGCGTTTCCTGAAAGGCCGGATGCCCTTGCTGCCGGAGCAACTGCTCCAGAAGAATTTTCACCGTAAAGGGAAATTGCTCTACGGCAGGAAATCCCGCTTCTGCCAGGGCCCGCAAGCTGTAGTATCCCACTTCGCGCCCATCTGCCAGTTGCAGTCGCTTTTTTACTTGGTCCCAGGCCCCCATACCCACTCCTTCATATTCGATTAACCCGCATACATAACAAAAAAGGCAGTTTCCGGTTGGTCGCCCCATTGTGTCAAGAACGCAATACCTCCTACCAGTTGCATCGTTGACCAAACTATGCGATAACATCGCATACGCAAAGTCGGAACAAGGAACGCACTACATGCACGTATACTGGGGCAATGACTGGAGCAAGCTGGCAGACCACCTGACAGCCAACTTGTCCCGTGAAACCGTGACCGCACCGGGCGACGTATTTGCGCGGGAGCATTGTGTCGTGCTGCCGAATCGTCCCCTGCAGACCTGGCTCCAACACCATGTCCTGCTCGACAGTCAGGCGACATCCAGTGGCATCCTGGCCAACATCCGCTACCCCATGCTCTACCAATTCGTCAATGACTGGCTCTTCTGGATGCATCATCCCAACGAAAAACGCGATGCCATCGCCCACCCCTTCTCTGTCCGGGCCCTGCAATGGCGGATCCTCGACGCGCTGCAAAATGAGACCACCCTCGCACATGCAGCCTTTGCCCCGCTGCAACAATATATCGCGGCTGCTGGATCCGCCCCGCTGGCCCGCGAACGCCGGTCCTTTCATCTGGCCGGATCGCTGGCCCGCCTCTTTGACGATTACCAGGTCTACCGTCCGGATCTCCTCGTTGCCTGGCAACAGGGAAGCAACAACGAACTCCCGCACCGCGAAACCTGGCAAGCAGACTTATGGCGGGATCTGATTGCCGGTCCGGAAGCAGCCGAAACCTACCTGCAGGCTTTTCTGGATATGCCGCAAGCCTTGCCCCGGTGCAACATCCGTGCGCACCACCCGGCCATTCATGTATTCGGCATCTCCATGATGCCCCAGGTCTACATTGCATGCTTCCAACTGCTTAGCACCATGCTTCCCGTTCATCTCTACCTATTCAATCCCTGCCGCGAACAGTGGGACGACCTGCTCTCGACCGCGCAAACCGAACGCCTCCGCCACAAGCTGCTCCTCGAAGGACGCCAGGACGATGCCGGTTTGCTGCAATGCGGCAATCCGCTGCTGGCAAATACCGGGCGCGGCTGTCGCAACTTTCTGGCACAGATCCTGGATGCAACCGGCGGACAAATCACCAGTGCCTTTTCGGAGCCACCGGAACCTGAAACCCTGCTCGGCAGGCTGCAAGCAGCCGTTCTCGACAACCAGCCACCACCCGCTGATCCGCCGCCCCCACCACATCAGGAAGGTGCAGACAACTCGATCTGCATCCATAGCTGCCACAGCCCCATGCGCGAGCTGGAAGTCCTTCGCGACCACATCTACCAGTGGTTTGACCAAGACCCCAACTTGCAGCCGCGTCACATCCAGGTGCTGGTCCCCGACATGGAGCGCTACGCCCCCTACATCGATGCCGTCTTCACGCAGGCTCATGCGCAGGCATCGGCGGCCATCCCCTGCGCCATCATGGATCGGCGTACAACCGGCGAAAGCATGGTACAAACCGCCTACCAGCAGATTCTGCAACTGGCCAGCAGCCGCTTCACGGCACCCGAACTCCTCGACCTGCTGCAGGTGGCCCCCATTCAAACCCGCTTCGGTTTGGAGGCGCATGATATGACTACCCTTACCCGTATCATCGCCGATAGCGGCATCCGCTGGGGGCTGGATGCCAACCACCGGAAACAGGCATCCGGAACGGCTTTTGGCGAACAAACCACGTGGCAACATGGACTCGACCGACTCCTCCTCGGCTATGCCATGACTCGTGATTTTGCAGCCCCCGACTTCCCGCTTCCCTGCGACCGGGTCGAAGACGCAACCGCCGACATGCTGGGACACCTTATCCGTTTTGTGGATGCAGCCGAAACCACCACCCGCGAAGCGCAAACCCCACGCACCCCACAAGCTTGGGCGGAATGGCTCAAAGTCGTGATCGACCGGTTTTTTGCCCGAACGGAAGATACGTATGAGGATATTGATGCCCTGTACCGGGCTGCCGATGAAATTGCCATCACAGCCGGTGCCGCCCGGTTCGAACGAACCATTCCGATGGAGTTGATCCAGGATGGATTGGCCGCAACGGGCGGGCCAGGCAAAGGGAGTCCAGAGACCGGGCTCAGCGGCAATAAGGTCGTATGCAGTGCGTTACGCCTGGGCGCAGCCGCCCCCCGGCCGGTCATCTGCCTGCTCGGTCTCGGAGATGGGCAGTTTCCGCGCACTGCCAACCGTCCCGCCTACGACTTGCTCCGGCACGGTAGCCGCTTTGGTGATCCGTCCCTCCGCACCGAGGACCGCGCCGCCTTTCTGGAGGCTTGCTGCGCCGCACGCCAGCACCTCTACATCAGTTACGTCGGCCAAGGTGTCCGGGAGAACGAGACCATCCCCCCTTCCACGCTCGTGCGCGAGCTGACCGAATACGCCGAAGCCTATTGCCCCGGCACAGCGATCCCGGTACGCCATCACAAGCTGCATCCGTTTCACCCCGCCTACTTCGGGTCAGAACCACAGACCGCCGGTTTCTTTTCGTATGACCGCGAAAACCTGGAAGCAGCCCAGGCGGTCCTGGCACCCCCGTCCTCCGGTCGCAGCACTGTCACCGCGCAAGCAGCACCTGCCTCGCCCGCCCCGCACCTGATCGAACTCGATGACCTCATCCGCTTTTTTGATAACCCCGCGCGGTTCTTCTTCCGGCACATTCTCAAGACGAACCTGCAGGGCGAGGACCGCAGTCGGCTTGCAGACGAGGAAGAATTCACACCGGGCGGTGCGGAAGCCTGGCAGATACACAGCGCCATCATTGCCGGGCTCTGCACCGAACAGCCATCCCGGCAGATCTACACGGAGCTCTCCGAACAAGGTCTCGCACCGCTTGGGGCCTGGGGCCAGACCTGGTTTACTGAACAACTTGCCACCATACAAGCCTGCCTCGAGCGACCACTGGAACCGGGTCTGCCAACCGTACGGGAATATCTGCAGCACCAGGAACCCCTATCGGATGAACCACAGGAGACCATCCTAGGCACGATCCGGCTGCAAGGAACCGCACACGGCATTCGTCAACCGGACGGCTCGGTCCAATCCCTCGATTACCGTTATGCCACCCCCAAGGCTCGCGATATTCTCAGAAGCTGGATCCGGCACCTCTTTGTCTGTTCCGGGGATACCCCCGAAACCCGTGTGTCCCTGCAGGAAAAAACCGGTCCGAGCACCACCAAGCGGCAGCAGCTCTCATTCCCGCCCCTTTCCGTAGCCGAAGCACAGCAGCACCTCGGCGCCCTTATTGACTGCTACCGCCTGGGGATGGTGCAATGCCTGCCGTTCACAACGGAGGCCGCCCATGCGTTTGTCGCCGCCAGCCGCCCGGCAACCGCAAGCAAAACCCGGCGCACATCTGCCCCCAAGCCCCCCTTGGATGCCGCCCGCAGTACCTGGTTTTCCGATGCCTTTACCTTCGGCGAGGATAGCGATCCCTATTACCGGGCCGCGTTCGGTGACGCCGGCCCCTTCCATGACCCCGCATTTGCCGAGCTGGCCACAACCGTCTTCGACCCCATCCTCGCGACCCTCGCGCAGGCCCGGAAAGAGGTGGCCTCATGAACGACTTCAGCACCGAACTACATGCACCGGATCTGGATCTGGCACATCCCATCCTGGTCGAGGCAAGCGCCGGAACCGGAAAAACCTACAATGTGCAGCACGCCTATCTGCGGCTCATTCTGCAGCACGGCCTGCCCGTCGAACATATCCTCGTGGTGACCTTCACGGAAGCTGCCACCCATGAGCTGCGTAACCGCCTGCGCAGCATCCTGGCCGCTACCCGCGACGTCCTTGCAGGACGCCCCTGCCAGGAGGAATCGCGCATCCGTGCCATACTGGCCGCATCCGGCATTGCAGACCTGTCCCCCGCAGCCGTGACACAGGCCGGCAACCGCATTCGCCTGGCTCTGATGGATTTTGATCAGGCTGCCATTTTTACCATTCATGGATTCTGTCATCGGGTGCTGTCCCGCTATGCCTTTGCCTGCGGGCATGACCCACTTGCGGAATTGGTGCCGGATGCTTCTGATATCATTGCCCGTACCTGCCGCGATTGGTGGCGCGCCCATACCTACGAGAATCCGCATTTTGCCCAGCTCGTTCCCTTCCGGGATGTGCGGGAACTGACAGATTTGCTAACCGAATACATCGAGAAACCCGATGCCGAACTGGCCCCCCTCTCCAACCCCGCTGAAGCCACGGCGATGCAGGAACAAGCATACGCAACCGTGCTAGACGTACGCCGCCAGATGCAGCAAGACCAGGACCTGCTGGGTGCCGTTCCCGATCTGAATCCCGACACGCCCCTCCAGACCGTGCTGGCACTCGAGAAACAAACCGTCCACGTAGTGGCTCCCACCTGCGTACATCTGCTCCAGCAAGCCGCCGCAGCGATCGGTTCTTCCATCAAGCTGACCGGCTGCATTACCTGGCAGGATGCGCATACCATTGCTACCCCCCGCACCGCGTTTGACGTGCAGGCCCTGCTCGACATCACCCGTACCCACGGCACAACCATCCGCGCCTGGACCCAACGCGCCCGACCCTACCTGGCAGGCGCATCCGCCCGCGCCAAAGCCCGGGCGCTCTGCGATGCCATCGACTGCCTCGCCAACACGACCACCCCGAGCGCCAAGGACTACCTCAAGGCCATCCGGCTTCTTGCCCAATCCGATCTGGGCACCCTGCTCGCCAACTGCCGCCTCCAAGCCAGCATACCCGGTTTTGCCGCCTTGCTTGCCTCGGTTGTCCAAACCAACCTTGGACGCAAAGGCCGCATCATCAAGGACCTGGCCGATACCGCCCGTGCCAGCATCCAGGCCCGATCCGTCTTCACCTACCAGGACATGCTGCGCAACGTCATGCTGGCGCTTACCCGCCCCGGACAAGGCGAGGAACTGGCTGCCATCCTGCAAACAGAATTCCAGGCTGCGATGATTGACGAATTCCAGGATACCGACCCCATCCAGTACGCCATCTTTAAAAAAATTTTCATCCAGGCCGCTGTCCCGCTGATCTTCGTGGGCGACCCCAAACAGGCCATCTACGGCTTTCGGGGCGGTGATGTATTCACCTACTACCGCGCCAAGCAGGCCATGCACGCCGGGCGTATCTTCGGGCTGGACACCAACTACCGTTCGGAGCCAGCCTTGATTGCCGCCATCAATGCCGTATTTGCCGACCAGGCCGATCGCACCTTCCTGCACGATGCCATCCCATACCCCGGCACCCTCAAAGCCCATGGCATTGACACCGAACACCTGCTACACCTCCCGGAAACCAATGATCAACCCTTGCAGATCTGGGACTACCAGACCGCCAACGGCAAAAAACCCGCGGCGGTCCAGACCGAACCCACGGCCATGCTGCACCAGCTTGCAGATGAAATCGTACGCCTGCTGGATGATCCCAACTGCCGGATCGGTACGCGCCCGATCCAGCCCGAGGACATCGCCATCCTCGTGCATACGCATGCCGAGGGGGAATCCGCGCAAACCGTTCTGGCAGAACATGGCATCTATGCCGTACGCCAGAACAGCGGCAATGTCTTTGATACCCCCGAGGCCGTTGGCCTCGAACGCATCCTGCGTGCCATGACCGAACCCACCAATGCCGCCACCCTGCGGGGCGCCCTCGTCGACAACCTCCTGCCCTGCTCCCGCGAGCTCCTGCATGCCTGGATGCAGGAAGCTGAAGCCGAACCGGGCGCCCCGACAGCCACCGCACCAGCGCCGCCCAACGAGGCAACGGCCGACGACGACCACCTGCCCGCCAGCCTCGACGACTGGATGGCGCTCTTCTCGGAGGCTGCCGCCCTCTGGCAACAACGATCCTTTATCCTGGCCTTCAACCACCTGATGCGCAGCACCCGCCTGCGCTCGCACCTGATACGCCAGGAGGATGGCGAACGCAAACTCACCAACCTCCTGCATCTGGTCGAACTGGTGCACCAAGCCTCCCATACCTATCCCTGCAATCCTTCTGCCCTGCTCGATTGGTATGCCCAACAGCGCGATGGCCAGAACCGCCATGAATCCGATGAACAGATCATGCGGTTGACCAGTGACGAACATGCCGTCAAGATCATGACCATCTACAAAAGCAAGGGGCTACAGTTTCCGATTGTTTTTGTGCCCTCGCTCTGGCGCAAGAAAGCCGAAGCCACCAATCGTCACAGCAAATATATTGCCTATCACGATAGCAGCAATCGGCTTGTTCTTCATCTGGACACGCAAGATGCAGACGCCCGGCAGTGCGCCAGAAGAGAAAAACTACAGGAAGACATTCGTCTCGTATACGTAGCCCTGACACGTGCCATCAATCGCGCATACCTGATCCAATTTCCGCAAAAAGACCCGGAGGTATACGCCCTGGACCACATACTCGGGCGCCTACCGAAGCAACTGCCGCCGCAAATTGCGGTCCAGCAGCGCGAGCCCGTCGTATCCCGCCCACTCCGCATGCGGCAGCCTGCGCCCCCCTCCCATCCGGAGCGCTTGTCGGTCGCCGGAACCCCGCAGGTGGATCATAGCCACGGGCATACCAGCTTTTCGGCACTCGAACCCCAGCCACGTGCCCTCTCACCCGATGATCCACGCGACCTCGACTCCGATCAAGACCATACGCCCCCCGCACAGGCGATCGAAACCAACATCTTTTCCATCCCCGGCGGACGACAGACCGGAAATTGCTGGCATCTGATTTTTGAGCACATCGATTTCCAGGCTGCCCCGGATCAGACAGGTGCCATCACAGATGAGCTTCTCGACCGCTTCCACATCTGCACCGGACCGACACAAGCCATTCGGGATGCTCGCCGCCAAGCCGTTCATCGCATGGTGCAACAAACCCTGTCCGCAAATCTACCCGTTCCGGACACCGGGAACACCTTTTCGTTCCGTCAACTCCCGGCCCGTGCCTGCCGGGCTGAACTCGCCTTCGACTTTACCCTCCACCAGCACGCCCCGCCGGTACGGACCCCTGCCATCCGAGACCTACTCCAAACCCATTGGGGACATGACCCCAATAAAACGTCCTTTCTGGCAGCCCTTGGCGACTGGGACCGTGCATTACCCGCTGGATTCATGACCGGCCTCATCGACCTCGTCTGCTGCCACCAGGATCGCTTCTTTGTGGTCGACTGGAAATCCAACCGTCGCAAGGGACGCCTGGCCGATTTTGGACAACAGGGCCTACAGGATGAAATGGCCCGCAACGCCTATTTCCTGCAATACCTGTTCTATACCGTTGCGCTGCACCAGTACCTGACGCAGCACCTCACCGGGTACGACTACGATACCCATATGGGTGGCGTCTTCTATGTCTTCCTGCGAGGCATCGAACATCCCACAACCCATGGCATCTTTGTGGATCGTCCCACCAAACCCTTGATCACCGAGCTGGCAGCCCTTTTGACTGGCGCAGGAGGTTCCACATGAGCGAACGACTGGCTATCTTCCCCCCGTCCTTTCTCGAACTGCGAAGTTTCGGAATTCTCCGCGACATCGACCTGTATCTCACCGAATCCCTCTTCCGACGGTTTTGCGCTGACACCCACAACACGCCATCCCCGCCAACACCGGCCATCCTGCTAGCAACCTGTCTGGCAAATCGCGTCATCCAGGACAACCATATTTGCCTGCATTGTCCGAGTCTCACCTCCACCTGGCTGGCTGGCCTGGCCCGCAGCAGCGCCCTATCCCCCAAGGATGTACCAGAGGAGGTACGGCCCTGGCTGGAACAGATACGAACCGGCCACCTGCAACATTCCTCCTCCCCGCTTATCGGCAGGGATACAGACAGCACGCCGTTTGTCCTGTTTCAGGATCGGCTCTACCTGCGCCGTTACTGGCAATACGAACAGCAGGTCGTGCAAGCCTTGCTGGCACGAGCCCAGCAGACCGCCGGCCCGACAAGATCTCCGCTTGCGCACCCCGCTGCGGAACCGGATGCCCTGCAGCTAAACGAACAACAGCAGCAAGCCGTAGCAGTGGCTGGTCGCACCGGCCTGACGGTCATCAGTGGCGGTCCCGGCACCGGCAAGACCCACACCGCCGCCCGGATCCTGTATCTCCTTGCCAGAAGCCACGCCGGGCAGCGGCCACCCGTCATACGGATGGCTGCCCCGACCGGCAAAGCCGCTGACCGACTGAACGAAAGTGTCCAGCAAGCCCTGCAATCGCTGGACACGGCCCTGGCAACACCTGCTGCCAACTCCGCCCCCAGCGCAGCAGCAACCGCCCCCTCAACCGCCGCCCCCATCCTGCTTCCCGAGCCAGCCTGCACCTTGGAACGCCTACTGGGATATCAATTCGACTCCCCCTACTTTCGCCATCACCGTGAGAATCCCCTGCCCGCCGATGTCGTATTGATCGATGAGGCCAGCATGGTGGATCTGCCGCGCATGGCAAAGCTGCTGGATGCACTGACCCCGAGCTGCCGCCTCATCCTGCTCGGGGATATGCACCAACTTGCCTCTGTCGCTCCGGGCAGCGTGCTCGGGGATATCTGCCAGGCTGATGCCCTGCGTGCCTGTGTCGTGGAGCTCACCGAAAGCCGCCGGTTCATGCCGGGGGGCATCGTCGATACCATCAGCAAGGCCATCCTCTCTACCCGAACCCCCGAGCAGGCACGCACCACCTGGGAGCTTCTGCAGGCCCAATGCGCGCGGCAGGATGCAACCACCCGGTTCGCAATCGACTGCACCCCCGCATCCTGGCTGCAGGCCGATGCCTCAGCCCATCCCGGATTTGCTGCCGATATCATCCGCGGCTATGCTGCCTTCACCCAGGCCCGCACCCCCGCAGTCGCGTTTGAGGCCCTGTCCTCCTTCCGGGTCCTATGCGCCATGCGGCATGGCCCGCATGGTATACATGCCATCAATGCGCACATCGAGCAGATCCTCGCAGGCACCGCCTTGGAACCCGCACAGCGCGCCAACGCTACCCCCCAGTGGACCCGGATCCAGCCAACCGGGGCGTTTTATGATCACCGGGTCATCATGATTACACGCAACGACTACTCCATGCAGCTTTTCAATGGCGATGTCGGCATTATCATGCCCGCAACCGAGGAAAAAGACCGGCTCGTTGCATGGTTCCCGCCCCGCCGTGGCACCACCACCTACCGCCAGATTTCCTGTCGCCTGCTTCCGCAGCACGAAACCGCCTTTGCCATCACGATTCATAAAGCCCAAGGCTCCGAGTTCGACAACATCGCCGTCATACTGCCGGATCGCCCCAGCCCCGTCGTAACCAAGGAACTCGTCTATACGGCGCTGACTCGCACCCGCGCCGGCATCAAGCTCTGGTGCGAACCGGCGGCATTCCAGCAAGCCATCCTCTCCCGCGTCGAACGTGCCTCCGGCCTCCAATCCCAACTCGACCTTGCTACTTCTCCCGGGCATAGGGCCAGGCCATGATGCCGCCCTCCATTACCTTTACGTTCGTGTAGCCTCGCGATGCCAGATAGCTGGCCACCTCATACCCGCGCAACGAAATCTTGCAGTAAGCAATAATTTCGGTCGACTTGTCCTCGGGCAGCTCATCCATGCGCCGTCGCAGCGCCCCCAGCGGGATCAGGACTTCGCCGACGCCAAGGCGCATGGCTTCATACTCATCGGCCCCGCGCGTATCCAGCAGGATAAATGTCTCCCCGGCATCCAGGCGTTGCTTGACCTCCCGGCACGAAATGCCCTGCATGCGGCCCTTCATCTTGTTCTCCAGCACATGGGCCGTCGTAATCAGGTTATCAATCGCCGACGAGAACGGCGGTGCATAGGGGAGATCCGCCACCAGCAAATCATCAACCGTCTGTTTGCCATGCAGAGCCATGGCAGCCGTGGCAATGCGCTTACTCACATCTCCCGGCCCCACGCACTGCACACCGAGCAGACGCCCACTGCCGCGCTCCGCCACCATCTTGATGACCAGCAGCTTGGCCCCCATGAAGCCGGGCTTGTCTGGCGCAGCCGTCAGGACCGTCTCCACGTCATAGCCTGCCTTGCGAGCTGCCGTTTCGTTCAAGCCGGTTGCCCCGGCCGCATAATCAAACACCTTGCAGATGCCCGTCTGGATCGTACCCGGAAACTCGGCCACATCCCCCAGCACGACATTCTGTCCGGCCACGCGTCCCTGCAGGTTTGCCAAATCCCCATACGGGGCGTGTACGCGCTCACCCGAAAGCAAATTCGGAATCTCCACGCAATCCCCCACCGCATAGATATCGGGATCATTCGTGCGCATGTGGGTATCGACCAGCAACCCGCCGCGCTGACCTACCTCCAGGCCCACCTCCGTTGCCAGCTTCGTATTGGGCCGTACCCCTGTCGCAACCACTGCCAGCTCGCATGGCAGCTCGGTCCCATTCTTGAGCTTTACGCCGGTGAGCACTCCATCCTCACCAAGAAAGGCAGCCACCGGATTTTCCGTGATGACCAGCGATCCCTTGGCCGTCATGTGGTTCTCCACCAGCTTGGCCATTTCCCAGTCCAGAAACGTCAGGATCTGTGGCAGCATCTCCACTACGGTGATTCCGATCCCCGCCAGCTCCAGTGCCTCGCACGTTTCCACTCCGATCAAGCCGCCTCCAACCACAACCGCCTTGCGGATCTTGTGGTCATCGCGAATCTTGCGCAGGAAGTCGGCATCGCGCATCGACTGCAACGTGGTAATGCCCTTTACGTCCACGCCGGGAACGGGCGGCATGATCGGTTCCGCCCCGGTTGCCAGCACCAGCGAGTCGTAGGGCTGCTCAAACGTTGACCCATCCGACAACTTCCGGCAATGCACGCACTTGCGGTCACGGTCGATCTTTACAACCTCCGTTTCCGTAATGGCCTCGATCCCCTTGGCATGGAGGAAAAAGGCCGGATCGCGCACCACGCCCGTCGGTGTACACAGGAGCTGGTTGCGATCATCAAACAGGCCGCCCACATAGTAGGGATACCCGCAGGAGGCCATCGATAAATCCGGGGCTTTCTGGATGATCGTAATATCTGCGTGCTGATCCATCCGCCGGGCCTTGGCCGCCGTCTTGGGCCCTGCCGCACTGCCCCCTACCACTACAATCTTCTTTGCTGCTTTTGTCATATGTTTCCTCTCACCTACTTACAGGTTCTGCTTCTCGAAAAACCGGAACAACCCGATAAACACGGCCGCCAGCACCGGAATCAGGATCCAGTGATGGATACCAGTCAGCGTTTCCAGGGTCACCTTGCCGAACACGCCCCAGGACAGGACATTGCCTTTCAAGGCCGGATACAGCTCGGCATAAAGCGCGGCACCGACTAGCATACCGAGGATAGCCCAGACCGCATGCCAGCGACCTTCCCCCACAGCTCCGACCGATGTGCCCGGGCAGTATCCCGCCACCGCCCAGCCAATCCCGAACAGGATCCCCCCGATCAGATTAGCCCCTATGGCTGTTCCTTTTACACTCAGCGCGATCAGCCCCAGATCCACCAGGGCATAGATGCCGATCATACCGACCAGAATGGCCGATAACATAAACTTCAGGATCGTCATATCCCGCAGCAGCATGGCGCCTACTTGCTTTTCAAAGCGTAAGACACGTCCCTGCTGCAGCAAAGCCCCGAAACATATTCCCGTAATCAGTCCCAGTATTGCTTCCATCATTATGCACCTCGCTTCCGATAGATCAGATTTGCCACAACAACCCCCGCCCCGAAAAAGCCGGCCATTGCCAGATAGCCGCTAACCGAAAGCTGCATAAGGCCACTCATGCCATGCCCACTCGGACAGCCACCCGCCATACGGGCACCAAACATCAGGATGATGCCGCCTATAAACGCCCCGATCGCACGGGTACGGATCTTCGACCCGAAGCGTTCCGACCAGATCGGTGGCACTTGCTCCACCCGAAAACTGCCATCGAGCCGCGACGCACCAAACGCACCCAGCAGGATGCCGACGACCAGCATCATCTGCCAGTCGACCTTCACACCCTTGCTCTGGTAGTAGTCATTGTCCGCTACATGATCCGCTGCCACGGTTTTTTCGATCAGGCCTGCCGCCCGCACAAACGTCGTGGACGCCCCCAGGTACTTGGCCTTGCCCAGCACCTGTGTCGATACCGCCACCGACAGCACTGCCAGCACCCCCGCCAGGGCACCCGCCACATATGGTCTCCATTGCGCTTTCATCATCAGTTCTCCTCCTTTTCTACACCGCCTGCTTCAGGGCATCGACAAGTTGCGTCTCCGACTGTAGCCCCACCAACTGCTGCACCGGCTCCCCATCCTTGAATACGATCAGCGTCGGAATCGAACGAATACCATAGGTAGCCGCAATCCCCTGCGCCTCATCCACATTCAGCTTGGCCACCTTGGCAACACCCGATACCTTTTCCGCCACCTCATCCACAATCGGCCCCTGCAACATGCAAGGTCCGCACCAAGGCGCCCAGAAATCCACCAGCGTCACGCCGCTGCCTATCGCCTCGTCCCAGCCTGCCTGCTGTAACTCCAATACCTCTGCCATCCGGTTCCTCCTCTCCGTTTCTTATTCTCAACTGCTTTCCCATCGTGCGCAACAAGTTTTCTTTCCCAGCAGATGGCATGCCAACCCTGTGCATCCGTTTTCCGTATCCAGTTTCGAACCTCTACTTGTTGTGGCTTTTGCCGTACGCCACCACACTGCTGTAGCCTCGCTCGCCAGAGCGTGGTAGATCCCTACCCTGCAACTTCAACTCAAACCATAAGATGTAGTAGTTTTCCCACGACAATGCCACAATGCAAACACAGGTGGAGCGTGACCTCCGGGCACGCTTGGACCGTTGATTGCGCATAATTAATCCATAAGGAGCCCTACGGACATTCCATGGACCACACATGCGCACCCCACGGACATAACGCGCCCGGAGGTCGCGTTCCACCTCTCAACGTTTCGATATGTATTATCCGAGCGCGCTCGGGGCCGCGGCTCGTTTCTAGCACCGCTGCAAAACCGTTGCATTGTGCGCCACATGCAACGCGGCGCAACGATGCAAACCAATACTTGCAACGCCCCCAGCAGTCACCTATAGTAGTCCGCATGCAAACCAATCGCCCCCAAAAGCCCCTCCCATCCGCCTCCGCTGCGGCCATCAGTGCCGATCTCGTCATCGATACCATCCCTGATGGCCTCATCGTGCTGGATGCCGGCTGCCGCATCCAGCGCTGGAACCAGGCCATGGCCCGCCTCACGGGCTACCCGGAACCGGACGTCCTCCAGCAGCCTTGTGCCCTGCTTGACTTCCGGGACCCACTTTCGGGCGAGCTGCTCGAAAGCGAACGACAATGCCTGCGTGGCGGCAAGCCCGACCCACAGCGCATCCGCGAGCTGGAATGCACCCTGCAGACCCGTGACGGCGAAACCATCCCCATCCGCAAATACGGGCGCGTCCTGTCCGATAACAACGGCCACGCCATCGGCCTGCTGCTCATCATCGAGGATCTACGCCCCCTGCGACGCCTGGAAGCACAGCTTGCCTGCGTGCTGCCTGCCGAAGCCGGACAGCCGCCCCCCGGACGCCTCATCGGCCAGCACCCCGCCATGCAGACTGCCTATCATCGCATCCGGCTGGCCGCGCAATCCGATGTTACCGTCCTGATCACCGGCGAAACCGGCACCGGCAAGGAGCTGGCCGCCGAAGCCATCCATACACTCAGTGCCCGGCGCGATAAACCCCTCATCCGCGTCAATTGCGCCGCCCTCTCCGAACATCTGCTCGAAAGCGAACTCTTCGGCCACGTCAAAGGCGCCTTCACGGGTGCCATTCGCGACACCCCCGGCCGCATCGAAGCCGCCGAAGGCGGCACCCTCCTGCTTGATGAATTGGGCGACATGAGCCCCCTGATCCAGCTCAAACTGCTACGCGTCCTGCAGGAACACACCTACGAACGGGTCGGTGATGCCACCCCCCGCAAAGCCAACGTCCGCTTTCTCGCTGCTACCCATCGCAACCTGCGGGCACAGGTCGAACAAGGCCAGTTCCGCGAAGACTTCTATTACCGCATCCGCATCTATGAAATCAACCTGCCCGCCCTCCGCGACCATACCAGCGATATCCTGCCCCTCTGCGAAGCCTTCATGGCACGTCTCAACCTGCGCACCGGAAAGGCCATCCGACACCTAAGCCCGGAAACCCGGCAACACTTGTTAGCCTACCCCTGGCCCGGCAACATCCGGCAGCTCGAAAATGCCATCGAGCACGCCTTTGTCACCTGCCAGGGAGATAGCATCCAACCCGAAGATCTGCCCGAAGAGATCACTGTCCCCACACCCCCCCCACCCGCCATTAACCCCGTCACCGCCGATGCCCCCCGCCCGCTACCCCTTAAGCCGCGCCCACGCATCACCCCCGCGCAACTCCAACAAACCTTGCACGCCAGCCACGGCAACCGCGCCGAAGCCGCCCGCCGCCTCGGCGTTGACCGCAC
>CAZRCN010000049.1:0-5034 GCA_964598575.1 uncultured Victivallales bacterium
GCGAGGGCTAGTCGTAGCTTCCTTGTTTGCCTTACAATTTGCCATAAGAGATTCGCGTGTACGAGTACGTGTAGGAGTACGGATTTCTCCCAATGCCACCTCGTACTCGTACACATACTCGTACACGCATATCGCTCCGCTCTCAAGACTCTCAAGTTTCACCATGCATCATCCGGGCGCGCCCGGGGCCGGGGCAACTCCCTAGCTTCCTAGCGCCTCATTCTTGCCTTTCGTTCTTTTCTTGACGGGGTGGGGTGCTTTGTCCATAACGTATGGCACGTCCAAGGGGAGGCCAATTGGCCTGAGAGACTGACAACGCGAGTTGCTGGTGACCCTTTGAACCTGAACCGGATGATACCGGCGGAGGGATGGATACACCCGGCATTCTACTTCCCGCTTACCGGTCTATCATCCTGATTGTATACAGAACCGGGCAGGAGTAGGTACATGAAACACATGCATGTGGTGAAGCGGTGGTTTGTTCGCGGAATGTTGTGCGCGTCGATACCGGCTGGAGTACAGGCGGAATCGCTGGATATGGGGGTGATCGAGGTTCGTCCCGATGCGAGCGAGGTCCGGTTGCAGGATGTGACCACGACCGCAACGGTATTGGAATCTGATGCATTGGAGCGCTTGACGGCCGATGATCTCATGGACCTTTCGGGTGCCATTCCCGGTTTGACCTGGGCCGGTGGTACGTCGCGCGCACGGTACCTGCAAATGCGCGGCATTGGGGAAGTCAGTCAATTTGCCGGTGAAGGGCCGCCCAATTTCTCGGTGGGGCTGCTGTTTGATGATATGGACTTTAGCGGCCTGGGGCTGCCGGCTTCGTTGTACGACCTAGAGGAAGTAGAAGTGCTCCGGGGGCCGCAGCCGGCGATGTATGGATCGCGGGCGATGGCGGGCCTGATCAATGTGCGCAGTCAGCCTCCGACGCCGTATCATGCGGGTTCGGTACGGGTACGGGTGGGCTCGGATGCTACCCGTGCTGGTTCGCTTATGGCGAGCGGTCCCTTGACCGTGAATCCGGATATCCTCCAGATGCGCCTTGTGCTCGATTGGCACAAGCAGGACGGGTATCGCCGTAACGTGTTTCTGGGCCGGGATGATACCAATGGCCGGGATGAGCGTACCGGACGTCTGCGCGTGCGCTGGCAGCCGCATCCGGACTGGCGGGTGGATGCAACGGGTGTGTATCTGGATTATCAGAATGGATATGACCAGTTTACGCCGGATAATGATGCGGAACGAACCTACAGTGATCGCCCCGGCGAGGATGTCCGCCAGGGCGGGGGGGGATCGGTACGCCTTACATGGGATGGTTTGCTCTTGGCCGAGTTGCTCAGTATTACCAGCTACATGGATGTCGACAATATCTATAGCTATGATGCCGACTGGGGGCATGATGCCTTCTGGGCCGGTGCACCGTATTTCTGGGATCCGGCCGCGGAGGGCTTTGCCTACGATTTCTTCGAACGCCTGGATCGCCGCCGCCGTACCCTCTTCCAGGATATCCGGCTGGTGTCACGGCCGGGATCGGAGATTCTGGCTGGACGCAGCTCCTGGCAGGCGGGCGTGAGCGGATCCCTGTTGCGCGAGGAGGATGATTTTGATGGCTTCCGGTTCCTGCAAAGCGACTATGAGGCCCTTTCGGGTGCCGTCTACGGGTTGCTGCGCACGCGTTTGCGTGAGGCACTCACGTTGCATACCTCGCTGCGGGTAGAACAACGGGAAACGGATTACAGCGACAATGACGGGGTCCGGGCGGATCGCAGTGACACCATGTGGGGGGGGCGGGTTTCGCTGGAATCGCCACTTTCTGAACAGGTTCGTGTGCATACAGCCGTTTCGCGCGGCTTCAAGGGGAGCGGTGTGAATCAGAACCCTGCCTTGCCGGCAGACCGCAAGACGTACGATGCCGAGACCTTGTGGAATGTTGAGGCGGGCGCGGCTTTTTCGTTGCCCGAGCACCAGTTTCATAGCCGGTTGACGTTCTTCTATATGCTGCGCGATGACCTGCAGATTGGAACCAGTGCGCAATCGGATCCAACCGATCCGACGGCTTTTGCGTATTTTACGGATAATGCGGCCAAAGGCTATAATCGTGGCGCGGAATTGTCGCTGGCGTTTGCACCCCATGCGCGTGTAGAGCTTTCGGGGGCCTTGACGCTGCTGGACAGCAGCTACGAGGATTTCGAGTCGGCGGGCGGGATCAACCAGATTGATGGGCGAGAGCAACCGTTTGCGCCAACCTACAGTTATCATGCGTCAGCGCTGTATCGTCTCTGGCGTGCCTGGTATGTGCAGGCCGAGGTGGAAGGTCGGGATGAGATGTTCCTGGCGGCGGGGCATGATGGCAAGGCTCGTGGGCACGATCTGCTGCACTTGAAGACGGGCTGGGAGGCAGAGCGTTGGTCGGTGGCCATGCGCGTGCGCAATGTCTTCGACCAGGAAACCGTGGTGCAGGGGTACCAGTTCGGGTTGGAACCACCAGCATTCGAGGAGAAGCTCTATGTAACGTATGGGGAGCCGGTCCGCTTTGATATCACCTTTGATTATCGCTTCTAGCAACCTGCACCGCGCTGAAGAATGGTGATTCGTCGCGTTGTTCCCGGTCTGAACCTACCTGGTGATTCAGGGTCTCTGGATTGGTCCACCGCGCAGGTGTTAGGTGCTAGGCTTTAGGCCTTAGGGCCACTCCACTAACACCTAGCACCTAGTGCCTAACGCCTGCGGCGATTCTTCGCCGCTGCAACCAGAAGGATGGGAGTGACAATCCGGGGGTGGCTGTGGTACCGTATTCTTGTTGTGAAGCGATTACATGCCATCTGGATGGGATTCTTGTTCGCGGGCGTCGCGGTCTTGGCCGTGTTGTGGTCGGATCGGGTCCCCGAAGCGCGGCCGGTAGCAGCGGCAACGCAGCAACAAGGGCTTTCGGATGCGGCGGCAGATGCTGCTGCGGGTAGCCGTGCGGCTGGGGTGCCGGCGGGGCGAGAGCAGGGCGCTGTTTCGCGGGCGTCCGCCACCGGCACCACCGGAACCGTGCAAGCGGCAGGAGGGCTCACAGATCGCTATGCCGGTGCAACGGTACTCGAGGTCCGGGAAGGTCCGGTGGGCACGGGTGGCATGTTTACGCGCGAGCGGCTGGTTCAGACTGACAGTAAACATGCCCTGCATCGGGTGGAAGAGCGATTGCAACAACGGCCAGACGGAAGCGCGCGACTTGTCGAGCAAACCGCGATGGCGGCGGATCATGTGCTGGTTGTCCTGGATGCGGGGGTTCCGGCGACATGGTTGCAACGGGCGGCCAAACGGATGGGGGTATCCCTGCGTTCCTCGCCCGGCATTCCGCAGGGCTATGTGCTCGAGGTACCGCATCAACCCACACTCTCAAGCGTACCTGAACTGCAGCAGCAGGTGCAGACGCTGCAGGCTGTACGGCTGGTTGAGCCGAATTACGTGTATTGGCCGGCCGAAACCGAGATTCGTCCCAATGATCCGCGTTACGGGGAGCAGTGGGGCTTGGAAACCATCGGCATGCCAACGGTCTGGGGGTCATTGACCGGAACGGGAAGGGTGGTGGTTGCTGTTTTTGATACGGGCACCACCTTCTGGCATGCGGACCTGGCCGACGGCATCTGGACCCATCCCGGCGAAATTGCAGGTAACGGGATGGATGATGATGGCAATGGATTTGTGGATGATATGCGGGGATGGGATTTTTATGACAAGAATAACGATCCTTCTGACAGCAACGGCCATGGAACGCATGTGCAGGGGATTATCGGGGCTATCGGCCACAATGCGGAAGGTGTCAGCGGGGTAGGCTGGCAGTTGCAGGTTCTACCCATCCGGTTCATGGGGCCCACCGGTTCCGGGTTTGCTGAAGATGCGGCTTCGGGTATGTATTATGTCGGCAATCTGGCAGCGGAGGGGTATCCGGTCCGGATTGCAAATCATAGCTGGGGAGGCACGGGAAGCTCAGGGGTCCTCGAGGAGGCTTTTGCGTTTGCTGCGGGCCAGGGCGTGATCCAGGTTGCTGCGGCCGGTAATAAGGGGCAGGATAATGATGTGACGCTATTTTATCCGGCTTCCCTGCCGGTGAGTAATCTTGTGGCGGTAGCAAACCTGACGGAGAGTGGGGGGTTGCGCTATAATTCGAACTACGGCGTGGAGAGCGTCGCACTGGCGGCACCGGGCACTGCAATCCTGAGTACGGTCCTGAGCGGCGGATACGGCACGAAGTCGGGCACATCGATGGCGAGTCCGATGGTTGCCGGCGTGCTGGCGTTACTGATGGAAGCATATCCCGAGCGTTCGCCCGAAGAGATCCTGGCTGCCCTGCTGGATGGGGTCGAGCCTCTTGCCACGCTGGATGGGCTGGTTGCCACGGGCGGACGTCTGGATGCACGTGGTGCGTTTCTGGCAGCCGGACTGGAGATCGAGCACGAACCGCTCCCGAATGTGGATGCACACCAAACAAGCTTTTCGGTCGAGGCAGGCGTGAAGCCAGGGATCTCGTTTCTGCAACGTGCAGACGTGCTCTGGAATGATACGGGCAGTACAACGGTCTTTGTCACGAATGAGATGACATTTCTGGGGGATCAGCAATTTGCGGCTGACATCCCGGGACCGGTTGCGAGCAATACGTTGTACTATTGGATCCGCATGGAAGGGATCGATGGGGCGGTACGCACCCACCCGGCGGATGCCCCGGATACGCTGCATGCGTTCTCGATTACCTATCCGGTCAGCCTGAACATTCAAGGCGTTCCGGATCTGTATGGGGCGGTCTCCCCCGGGTATGGAGCCCATGAGATTGCCTGGGGGAATCGCATTCTACTGGAGGCCCCCCGGTTTACAGCGCCCTCGGAAGGCCTCCGCTGGCGGAACAAGGGCTGGGATGGATCTGGCTCGGTTCCCTACACGGGGGGGACCAACCGGCTGGAGATTGTACTGAAAGAAACCTCCTATCTGGCGTGGAAGTGGCAGGAGCAGGTGGCGTTGGAGCAGGTTTCGGTGCCGTCAGGGATG
>CAZRCN010000049.1:5134-17070 GCA_964598575.1 uncultured Victivallales bacterium
CTTCGGGCATTTTGTCTATGGTCCCGATCATGACCCGGATAGGGATGGTGCCACGAATGCGGCTGAATATGCGGATCGATCGGACCCAACCGATGCGGAGGATAGGCCGCAAGGCCCCGAGATCGCCCTGACGGTTCCGGTTCCGGAGGCGCCGGGGCCCGGCCCTTGGCCGGTGGAGGTTCAAGTAACGGATGCGGCAGGTATCAAGACGGTTTTATTGCGCTGGCGCGAAACGGGTACAGCGTGGCAGACACTACGGATGGACCTGAAGGAACTGGATCAGTATCAGGCGCAGATTCCGGATCTGGAGCGTCCTGGTGTGGCGATGGAGTATTGTATCATAGCCGAGGACACGGGGTTGAATCTGAGTACGTCGGCAGTGCATCGCTTCACGGCACAGTACCCGGTGCTGGAAACGGGAGCGCTGGCATCATCCGTGGTTCTGCCTGCCGGCGGCACCCAGGTGATACGGGTGCCGGTAACGAATACCGGGACTCGGGACTGGACGTGGTCCTCGCTCTATCGTAGGGCGCCTGCCATCACGCCCGCGCACGCTGCGGCTTGGCAAGCGAGTGGACCACAGCAACAGTGGCACGTGTCGACGCAGGAGGTTTTCACGGGGACACACGCCTGGTTCTGCGGGGATCCGGATGGCGGTACGTATCGGGCGCGTATGGACGCGAAGCTCGACACCCCGGCGGTTGTACTCGGTGCGCAGGCTACGCTGCGGTTCCAGCATTGGGCCGAGATGGAGCGCAATGATAGTCCTGACCATGATGGGGACTACTGGGATGGTGCTGTCGTCGAGTTGTCAACCGATGGCGGTCAGACCTTTTTCCCGATTGCGCCGGTTGGGGGATATCCATACCGGATTGTGCCGAATGGGGATTCCCCCTTTGAGGATCTGCGTCCCTGCCTCGGCGGCGTTAACGGGGGCTGGCAGGATGTTGTGTTCGATCTTGCCGCCTTTGCAGGCCAAACGGTGCAGGCGCGTTTTCGCTTTGGTACTGATGCATGGATAGGGTTTCGCGGTTGGTTTGTGGATCAGGTTGCGTTTGCCTGGGAGCAAGCAGCGTGGTTGCAGCCTGTATCTTCGTCCGGGGTGCTAGCGCCGGGGGAGACCGGTTGGCTGGCATGGACGGTCGTAACGACGGGTATGGAGCCCGGCACCTATGATACGCTTTGGCAGGTGGCGGGCAATGCGGCCGGGAAGCCGAACCTGGCGGGAAGCGTCGCGCTTACGATACGACCGTCTGCGGATACGGTGATCTCCCTGGAATCCGGCACGGCGTTGGAAGACGCTCAATGGATGGTCCTGCGCTGGCAGGCACAGACGGGGCGCGTATATGCCGTGATGCAGGGGCAGGGCCTGCAGGATGGTGACTGGCAGATGGTTCCCGGCTATACGAATTTGATCGGCGAGGGTACGATGTCCTATACTGGCCGTATCGAGGGTACAACCCAGCGGTTTTTCCGTATTGTTGAGCAAGGGGCAGAAGCCCCATAAAGCATGGCGTTGTCAATCCCATACTACCCCAATGTACGTTTCCTATTGTGATGCGTCCCCCCATTTCTTTTATGTGCAAAACGGCATGCATCAAGCTTGATGCCCCGTTATCCTCGCTGTTCCGTCTTCTCAATGGTCCACAGAACCTCGCTGGCCGTGCTGTCCATCCCTGTTTTTGGCTAGGGTTTTTCGAAAGGGTACTTGCTGTTTATCCTGATAGGATATGCAGGCGCGCTAGCATAGCATGAGAACGAATGGAGACAATCGAGTCGGAATGATGCGTATAACCAAGGAGGAAGCAAGATGACCAACGCTAGTGTGAAAGGACGAAAAAGAGTGACGCTTGCCTGTGCGGCGGAACCAGGGGCAGAGGTATATGTGGCCGGAACGTTTAATGGCTGGAACCCTGCCAAAAAACGCATGAAGCCTGCACCGGCGGATGGTACGTACAAGGCCGTGCTGCTCCTCCCGCCGGGGGAGCACGAGTATAAGTTTGTGGTGGGAAACGATTGGCGTCTGGATGCGCGCAATCCGCAATGGAAGCCTAATGCCTTTGGGTCGCGCAACAGTATCCTGCATGTTGGGTAATGAGTGATGATCCTGCGTATGCTTCCATGGAAATGGCTCGTTCGGCGTGCGACGAAACGGCATCGCTTTCTTGATCCGTTCACGGTGCTGGCCCGGCTGCGGCAGTTTGCCGAGCCCTCGGAGGTAGATGCCCCGCTGGAGTTGATCCGGGCCTGGGCGGTGTTCCAGGCCCGGGGTATTGTCAATACACAGGCGATCCAGCACAATCTCGATTGGGTCTGGCCCTACTGGGTGGAAAGGCAATTCAATCCGCGGGACCCTTCTTTTGTGCCCCGATCCTTCTCGCTGGCACACATCAACCTGACGCACCGCAACTGGATGGCCGTTTCCATGCCGGATGCGGATCAATATACACTAGTGGATCCGCGCGGTCTCGTGACGCCCCTGCACGATGGGTGGTCGCTTGATGCCTGGATTGTGGGTGCTGATGATGCTCTTCTCCCGAGCCGTTGTGCCGATGTACAGCAAACCTTGCAATGCCAAGGGGATCTGGCCGTAGAGACCACGGTCAAAAAGGGTAGCTACGAGCTTAATGCCATCGTGGCTATGCATCGCACTACGGCAGGCGCCTTGGTCCTGCATGTGGATTGGAACGCCCGCGCGCAGACACCCGCGACCTTGTGCGTGGCGCTGCGGCCTTACAATCCCGAGGGGATCCAGTTCATCGACGTGGTGCAGCGCAACCCGAATGCACCCGGCTGGCTGGTGAATCACGATACAACGGTTGAACTGGACCGTACCCCCGATCGTTATGTTGCGAGCACCTATAAGGCAGGCGATGTCTTTCACCGTCTGGATGAGACTACGTCGCAGGACAGAATCACATGTCCCGTAGGCATGGCCACTGCAGCAGCCCTGTTCCCCATACAGGCGCAAACCCCAATCCACGTTGGCGTTCGCATCCCCCTGGCGGAGGCGAAGGGTCATTTTGCCTCGGCTGTAAAACGGCTGCGACCACGAACCTCCTGGGAGGAACTGCATCGTCGCTCTCCCGAGCTGAACATACCTGACCGGCATATGACGTATCTCTACGAAACCGCTATGCGGACGCTACTTTCGTTGTCGGCTGGCGATGTCGTGCCCGGCTCCTATACCTACCGGCGGTTCTGGTTCCGCGATGCCTGCATCATGCTTAATGCCCTGCTTTCCCTCAACCATCAAGAATGCTTCCAGCGGGCGTTTTCGCACACGTTCCTGCGTCGCCAGACGATGACGGGCTTTTTTGAATCGCAGCAGGGTGAGTGGGATTCGAATGGTCAGGTTCTCTGGCTGGCAGGGCGCTATGCCGCCCTCTACCATACGTCTCTGGATGATCGCATTCTCAAGTCGTTGCGCAAAGGGGCCGATTGGCTTTGCCGCAAACGGCGGGCGAATGACGCCCACACACCCAACCCCGGGCTGCTGCCGTCCGGGTTCAGTGCCGAGCACCTAGGCCCCAATAATTTTTATTACTGGGACAATTTCTGGGGTCTGGCCGGCCTGCTGTCTGCCAGCACGCTTTTCCGCGAGGCTGGCGATGCGGATTATGCGGATGCCTTGCAAGGCACGGCGGATGCCTATCGGCAGGCTATCGTCGCGAGTATAGATGCCATTCCGCCGGATCGCAGCTCCGGTGCGATTCCTGCGGCACCGAACCGTCGGATGGATGCCGGTGCGGTAGGCTCCCTTGCGGCAGATTACCCGCTACAGCTCTTTGGCCCAGCCGATCCCCGCATCATGCAGACGGTTGCATTCCTGCTTAGCACCTGCATGCTGGAGAATGGCTTTTTTCACGATATGACCCATTCCGGTATCAATCCGTACCTGACGCTGCACATCGCCCAAGTGCTGCTGCGGGCTGGGGATACGCGTTTTCGTCCGCTCGTGCAGCGTGTGGCGGAACTGGCTTCCCCGACGGGTCAGTGGCCCGAGGCTATTCACCCGCGAACCGGCGGGGGTTGCATGGGGGATGGCCAGCATGGATGGGCTGCCGCGGAATGGGCCCTCATGATCCGGAGCCTTTTTGTCCGGGAGGAAGCGGACCGCTTGGTCGTATGTCAAGGGCTGTTCCCGGCGTGGTTGCAGTCGGGCCAAACGCTGGGGTTTGGGCCAACGGCAACGCGCTTCGGTACGGTTTCTGTGCAAGTGGAGACACGCGAATCGGTGCCCCGCGTCACGGTGACGGGAACCTGGCACGGTCAGCGCCCGCTGGTCGATCTCGGTTTGCCAGGGGGGCAGGATGCATCACTAACGATAGAGGATAGCGCATGAAGATAGCCATGTTCACAAATGCCTATGATCCTTACATCGGCGGGTTGGTGCGCTCGATCAAGACGTTTGCCGAGGACCTTCGCGAGGCGGGGCACGAGGTCCTGATCGTGACGCTGGCCTTTTCCGGTGCGACGGAGTCGACGGAGACGGTCTTTCGGCTGCCTAGCATCAAGGAGGTGGCCGGCACCGCGTATTCAGCCAAACTACCGCTGCCGAACGGCTTGTCGGAGCGCATGGATGCTTTTGCCCCGGATATCATTCACAGCCATCATCCCTTTATGTTGGGTGACAGCGCGTTGCGCGTGGCACGCCGCCGTAACCTCCCGCTGGTTTTTACGCACCATACGCTGTACGAGCGGTATGCCTACCAGTTCAGTCACGACTCCCAGTTGCTTGAACGCGTGGCGCTGCTGATCGCTACCGAATATGCCAATCTCTGTAATCTGGTTATTGCCCCGACCGGCAGTATTAGCCAACTTATTCAAGAGCGCGGCGTGAAGAAGCCCATTCGAATTATCCCTACCGGCATCGATGTCAAAAGCTTTAGCCAGGGGGAACGTACTGCGTTTCGCGAAAAATACGACCTGCCGCACGATGCGTTTGTTCTCGGCTATCTCGGACGGGTCGTTGCGGCCAAGAATATGCATTTTATCGCGCAGGCCGTTATAGCATTTTTAACGGGCAACCCTGACGCCCGGTTTCTCATGGTGGGGGAAGGCGACGCGGAAGATGCTGTGATGCAGGCATTCCGGGCAGGTGGGGTCGCAGAGCGGGTCGTACGAACCGGCAGTCTTAGCGGGTCAGCGGTGGCCGATGCCTATGCCGCCATGGACCTATTTGCCTTTGCCTCCAAGACGGAGACACAGGGCATCGTGTTGATTGAAAGCCTCTGTGCAGGCGTGCCGGTTGTGGCATTGGATGCACTGGGGACGCGAGATATTGTCGAACATCAGAAATCGGGTCTGATTCTCGCGGGGGATGCCTCGCCGTCCGACTTGGCCGAAGCGCTCGACGCATTATACAAGGATTCGGATCGCCACGCTCGTTTGCGCGATGGTGCGCAGCAGCGGGCTCGGGTGTATGATCGCAAACACTGTGCGGAACGTTTACTGGATGCCTATAAGGATATCAAGCAGGAGGGGGCAGCGCGACCTGACGAGCAGGATGGGTGGGATCATCTCCAGCAGCGTTTTGCCGCGGAATGGTCACTGCTAAAAGAAAAGTTTACGGTAATCATGGGAAGCTTTTCAGACGAAGAGGATGCCTCAGGACCGCCACAGGCATCTTCGGTACACTCGACCTCGAACAAGAGTGACAGCCCCATATGAAGGCTTTCACTTCACATCTGCACGCCGTTGTTTTCGGTATATCCGCGCTGGTGGTTCTGGTGGCAGCTATCGTATTCGTCTTGATCTTCTGGGATCTACAACCACAGGCGGCCCGGCTGCTGGCGTGGTTTGAAAGCACCGGACTCCAGGGGCATGTCGGATTTGTGGTGCTCTATGCGCTCGTTGTCGTATTCCTGCTACCGGGCGTGGTGCTGACAACGGGGGCCGGTTTTCTTTTTGGAACCTTTCTGGGGAGTTTCTATGTTCTGGTCGGGACTGCGATCGGGGCCAGTATTGCCTTTTTGCTGGCCAAACATTGTTTTGCCATACGTGCCCGCCGTCTGCTCGAAAAATATCCCCAGCTCGACACCCTTGTTCAGATCATCGCCGATCAGCCGTGGCAGATTGTGATGCTAACACGTATGATCCCGCTGTTTCCGTTCAAGGTATCCAATTACGCGTTCGGCAGTATGCCCATCTCCTGGCGGGCCTTTGTGCTGGGAACCATGATCGGAATCATACCCTTCACGCTGACGAATGTCTATGCCGGATCGCTTGCGGCCGATCTGGCGCACCTGCAGGCAGGGTCGCTGCAGCGCAGCCCGTTGGAATGGCTGCTATACGCCTTGGGGCTGTTGCTATTGCTGGGATGTTTGTTCTTCGTAACCAAACGGGCGCGTGCAAAGCTGCTTACCATCCAGAAGCAACAGGCCGAGGGTAGGGAGCGGGTAGCATGATTGCCAGAATAAAACATGCGCTACACATTGTACGTGCTCGGATAAGCCGAAGCGAATGGGCTTTGCGGCATCTCGGGTTCTCGCCTGCAGCGGCGGTCGGTAATGAACCCGGGCTTGCCATGATCCAGATTGATGGCCTTTCGCACGCACAAATGCAGCGCGCCATGGATGCGGGCCGCCTGCCCTTTCTGGCGTCTCTTCTGGATAAGGAGGAATATCGGGCCTCCCGTATGTATTCAGGCTTGCCATCCAGTACACCTGCGGTCCAAGCGGAATTGTTTTATGGTGTCAAGCATGCCGTGCCTGCATTCTGCTACTATGATAGTGCGTGTAAACGCATATTCTCCCTGTTTGAAGGCGACGATGCACGTGAAATGGAATGTAGGCTGAACCAGCAGGCGGAGCCGCTGTTGCAGAACGGCAGTTCCTATGGCAACATTTATACAGGCGGAGCCGCAGAGGCGCATTTCTGTATGGCCAAGTATGGCTGGCCGGATGTGTTGCGCAAGGCATCCCCGCCAGTGGTGGGACTGCTTGTGCTGATGCATGTATATAGCTTGCTTCGTATCATAGTGCTACTGTTTGTCGAGGTGGGACTGGCATTTTGGGATCTATGCAAAGGTCTCGAGAGCCGGGAACCCTTCTGGACCGAGCTGAAATTCATTCCCTCGCGGGTTGCTGTTTGTATTGTCATGCGCGAACTGGTCGTCATCCGCGCTAGCATGGACCTGCAGCGTGGGTTGCCGATTGTGCATATGAATTTTATCGGTTACGATGAGCAGGCGCACCGCCGCGGCCCGGATTCGCAGTTTGCCCACTGGAGCCTGAGAGGGATAGATGATGCCATCAAACGGGTTTTTCATGCCGCGCGACGTTCCCGGCGACGGGACTATGATATCTGGATCTATTCGGATCACGGCCAATGCAAGGTGACGTCGTATCAATCCAAGACCGGGGAAACGGTACAAGCGGCGGTATCGAGGGTCTTTGATCAGTCCTTTTCCTCGCCCGCGGATGCTGTCTATGGGAGGCAGATTCAGCGGGCGCAGATGCTGCGCACGCCGCCGCGCCATCGCCCCGAGACACAGCCTCCGGACCGCTTGCCGATCGTAACAGGGCTTGGGCCGTTGGGTTGCATTTATCTGGGAAACCATTTCCCTGATGACAAGCGCGCGCACATGGCGTCACGGTTGGTGACCGAGGCTTCCATCCCCCTGGTGATCGCAAAATCAGATCCGGGGCAGGCGACTGCCTGGACGGCTACGGGTTGCTTTACCTTGCCGCAGGACGCGTCCCGTGTCCTGGGGCCTGATCATCCCTTTCTCGCAGATACCGCTGCCGACCTGGTGGCATTGAGCCATCACAAAGATGCCGGGGATTTTCTGATTGCCGGTTTTGCCATCGGACAGCCCACCTTGGGGTTTCCGCTCGAAAATGGTTCGCATGGGGGGCCATCCCCGGATGAAACCAGTGCTTTTGCCATCATGCCCAAAGACATTCCACTGAACGCGCAAGGCGAGACACTCCGGCTGGTGCATATCCGGCAGGCGGCACAGGCGCTGCTGGGAGGACGCCAAGCGGCGGTTGAAGCAAACCAGACGCCATCGCTGTCCATTTCTCAGCCTTTGCGCATTCTCTCCTATAACGTACACAGCTGCTCCGGTATGGATGGTGTGGTTTCGCCGCACCGTATCGCCAGGGTGTTGGAACGGGAAGCGCCAGATGTGATAGCACTGCAGGAAGTGGATGTGGGGCGGCAGCGAACGGATTTCGATGACCAAGCCCGCCGTCTCGCCCGATACCTGGGGATGCATGTGCATTTTTCGCCTGCCCTGCAAATCGAGGAAGAGCAATATGGCGATGCCGTGCTGAGCCGTTTCCCGATGCGACTCCAGCGGGCAGATGCCTTGCCGTACCGCAAGCATTGGCTCGTAGATGAGCCCCGCGGAGCGCTTTGGGTAAAAATCGAACTAGGTTCGGGGCGACACCTGCACCTTTTCAATACGCACTTTGGGTTTGGTCGCCGCGAACGCCTGGACCAGGCCGAGGCCTTATGTGGTACGGATTGGATCGGCCATCCCGCCTGCCAGGGCCCTGTCGTCCTGTGCGGGGATTTCAATACAACGCCAGGCAGTGCGGTATATCAGCGGCTGACGCGCCAGTTGCGGGATGTGCAGGTTGGTTTGCAGGATCACCGCCGCCGCAAGACGTTTCCCGGTACGCATCCCTTTGGTTATATCGATCATGTCCTGATCAATGACCAGATCGAACCAACTGCCGTGCGGGTGCCCACCCATTACCTGGCAAGAGTCGCCTCCGACCATCTGCCCCTCGTCGTGGATTTGCATCTTTCCACCTAGTTTCGGCCCCGAGCTCTCGCTCGGATAATGCAAGGTGAAACTCGTAGCCTCGGTCGCCAGAGCGTGGAGGAATGAACCCAGCACGCACGACCAACCATCCACGGTCCCGCCTTCATGCAGTACGGCGGACATGCTGGCGAGCGAGGCTACGAAAAACAATGAAGGTACTGGCAAGCCGGCCGCCCGCGGCCCGGGCAAAAACGAGTTGGTACCTTTTACGGAGATGGGAGGGGGAGATCTGGGTGTACGAGTATGTGTAAGGGCAGCACGGATTATGGTCGTTTTTCTTACTCGTACACGTACTCGTACACGCGAATCTCTAATGGGAAATTGTTAAGAAAACGGCGAAGTTATAGGCAAGTGGTTGCTGTATAAAACCTTGTTGGGGTGGGTTTAGGTGGTGGTGCTCGGGAGAGGACTCGAACCTCCACGGGGAATATTCCCCACCAGCCCCTCAAGCTGGCGTGTCTGCCATTTCACCACCCGAGCTACAAGATGCAACACCTGCGCGTGGTTATGTGCGCATGCAAGTGCGAATGGGAAGCTATCGTACCCGGCTGCTGGATTCAAGGATTTTGTTGCAACCGCTCAAAAAAGGCGAGTAGCGGCGCTAGAGCCGGAGAAGGATCGCCTTTATGCAACAGGACGATGGACGGCGTGTGCGGCTGATCTGCCGGGCGGGCATCGAACCCGGAGACCGTCCAGTCGATTTTCCAGCAAGATCCGTCTGGCTTGGTTATGAAGCCTTTTAGACGGTAGAGATCAGAGGCGGCCGGCGCGATGTTTTTTTCCATGACAGCCGGCTCTACGGCCTGACGGATGCTAAACGAACGTGTTTCGTAGGCCGGATCCTTGCAGAGGGCATAGGTACCGCCCTCGGTTGCAGGCGGGGACACGGCCGGAAAGAGATCGAAGTGCGCCTGGCAAAAGGTTGTGGGCAGGATTTGGATGCCGGGTGAAATGGCATGTAATGCTTCTTCGGTCCGCGCCAAGGCATCCGGATTGTGCTGATCTGCCTTGTTGAGGAGGGCCAGATCGGCGGTTTCGATTTGCGCGGTGATTCCGGGCAGGGTATGAACGAGCTTATGGAAGCTGCCGGGATCGACCACCGTCACGATACGTGCAATCCGGTATTGCTGGTCGAGGTGGGTTTCTGCCAGCATGGTGTGGATCACGGTCGGATTTGCCATGCCGCTGGCTTCAATCACGACGCCATCTATATCCGGGAAACGAGTAGGAATCGCCTGCATCTGCTGGATAAACTCCGTGACCAGGCATTTGCAAAAGATACTGCCACCGGGAACCGAAATCACGTCCGGGTGTTCGGCGGACACAATGGCACTATCGATATCGCGAGGCGAAAACTCATTAATAAGAAACGCCAGCCGTTTGGTTTGGTTCTGTGCCAGAATCTGCTTGAGAAGGGTTGTTTTGCCACTTCCGAGGAAACCTGTCACGAGGCAAACGGGAATGATGCCCTCCATCAAGCATCTCCTTTCATCAGGCCTTCGATGTTCTTGGTAACGGCCCGGCTTTCAATGGCTCTTACGAGCGTATTGATATCCGGAATAACCGAGGCAAATGCCACCTCACCATCAATGCAGATCGTCGGCAGGTTGCGAACGCCCAGCTTCTTCATCATGCCGAGTCCGGCCCGGGCCTTGATCTTGTGCTCATTGATATACACTTTCACAAACGATTTTGCTGCAGCCTTCTCGACCGCATCCATCATATACTGGCATGGGGCACAGGATGTCGAATCGAGCGTAATGACATCCACGATGACTTCACGATGTTTCTTGTAGGCTGGCACCTTGATGTCGTCGAAGGTATCTTCTTCCTTGCCTGCGGTTTCGCGGGCCACCTGCCGGGCGTACGCATCGTGTACCACGTCCGCGACGGCTGCCAGGTTTTGTGGCGGCGTATGATACGGCAGATCGCAACCGGGCGCCAGGATGAATCCTTGTTGCCCGGCAATATCGATGATCTCCGTTGCTTCGCGGCGGGCATCATCTTCATTGCCCAGCAGTAACACCGACGTAAGTTTGATGTTTCCGCCGAACGATTTATTACGAGGCAGACACAATGCCCGCAGGTCCTGCATAGCGATCTGCTCGTCGACGCAGATATTGTCGGCACGTGTGTCGCACATGACCTCGAGGTTGCGGGTGACATCGCCGCACACAAAGATGGAGGAGTAGGATTTCTGCTCGCGGATCCAGTCGAAGACCTTGTTCATGGCAGGCGTGACAAATTCCGTAAAATGATCGGGGGAGATTTGACTGGTCATGGGGTCAACTACGGCAATCACGTCAGCCCCATGGCGGAGGTAGGCTTCGGCCATCTTGATCGCGATATCGGCGCAATAATCCGTGACCTGCTGCACGCGCTCCGGCTCGTCGAACATATCCAGAAAGATGTTATTACCCCGCAAGTGCAATGCCAGTGTAAAAGGCCCGCAGAGCAGCCCATACAATGCGGTGTCTTCGCCCATCTCCTCCTTGAGGGTTTCGAGCGCCGACATGATCAAGGGCAGACGCCCTTTGGTACCATCAAAGCGAGGAAGCTGCGAGAGGTCGAGCGATTCCTCGAGCGGATGGGTTACAACCGATGGTGGCACCTCATCTGCCCAGTGTAGCTGGCAGCCGAGAATTTCCGCCTCCACCTGTAAATCGAACGTTACGGGCAGTCCGTCGGGACGGTATTGTTCCCGGGCCGCACGAAGGCCTTCGACCATCAGGCTGGACGATTTCAGGTATTCGGAAGCGGTTTTGCCGATAAGCTTTCCGCCATGGCAGCCGACAAAGGGCAGCCATGCCGGACGCGGGGTACTTTCGCCACGCAGTGCTTGTAAGAGAAGTTCCTTGCCGTTCATGATGTTCGTCTCCTGATTATATTGGTCTGCACAAGGCAGTTGCAGCTACATGCGCTAACCACCCGTTTGGTTACTTCGGTACATGATATAGGAACCGCACGGCGGATTGCAAGGTTTCTGCTGTTTTTTGCAGCGGAGCTCCTCCGCCCACGGGGCGTGCGAGCATTAGGGGGGGGAAGAGGTTGGGCGTCAGCCCGGTTGCATTTTTTGGGTCTTCAGCAGAATCTGTGGGTAATTCAAGGGCGTAGGCTGCGTAAAACGTTGATTTCTGGTGTGCTGTTGGTGGTTATG
>CAZRCN010000050.1:0-4448 GCA_964598575.1 uncultured Victivallales bacterium
CGTGCCGCACTTGCACGGTACTTCCCCTGCATGTACAACCATTGCGAACGTGCCGCGCACCACGCATAATACCCGCCTAGCAGCCCCGCCAGCAGCAGAACAACCCCCGTCAGCACGCGCATATGTCGCAGTCTCTGCATATCTTCTATAAAATACTTCGCAACACTACCACAATATCGTTGGGCTCAATCACCGGATCCGGCTCATCGCCTTTTGCAATATCACGTGCATTGTAGAACAAGACTTCATCCCCACGAATGATCTTGACGTTCCTGCGATTGGCAAATGGCGTGTATCCGCCTGCCTCCGCTATCGCCTTGAGCAGCGTGACTTCCCCCGACATGCTGTAGCGCCCTTGCCGTCCAACTTCCCCCTGTACAAAATAGGATTTTTCTTCCGAGACCATAATGACATTGATACTGCGATAAATACCCTGCTCCACATACATACGCTCGACAAGACGCTCCGCTTCCGATGGCGTCAAGCCGGCCACTTGGATTTGCCCAATATAGGGCAGCGTAATGCCCCCGGATGCGTTTACAACATTCTTCAGCTCTTCCGGCTCGGGAATGCCCCGCAAAAACGTCATGACTTGGTCACCGGAACTCAGGGTTGATTGGCTGCCGGCGTCGGAATCATCCTCCACGGGAACCGTCTCTACCGGACCCTGCGTTTCGGGCATCCCTTTCGGCGCATCCTGGACAGAAGGAGTATACCGTGCCATCCGATGATCACCTTCCCCACGATGAAGTCCAAGCCCGGCACACCCACTCAGAAGTGCTACCAATCCGACACACATCAAACTACGGATCATGCTATACCATCTCATACATTAACCCCTGCGCGCTTTGCTCGTGTAATTCGACTGATAGTAATACTGCTGGTAATAGTAATACCCTTGATCCCGCGATATGTTGATATTATTCAGAACCACTCCCAGTAGATTTACACTCATATTCTCCAGTACACCCTTGGCACGCTCCGATACGGCCTTCGGATACTTGCGATGCTGGATCAACAGCATGACGCCATCCACCTCACGCGCGAGTACCGACGCATCGCTGACCCCGATGATCGGCGGCGCATCAAAGAGAATGCGGTCATATTGATCTTGTAGTTTTGCTATCAGGGCCCTTATACGCCCTTCATCCAACAGGCCATGCACACCGGACTCCAGCTTGCCGCTTGGCAGAAAATCCAGTTTGGGAAACGTTTCACGTACCAGAACCTCATCCAGCGTTTTTTCGCCGATCAAAACATTTGCCAGACCCTGCTGATTACTCACCCCGAACATGCGGTGCTGTCGTGGACGGTGCAAGTCGGAATCAATGATCAACGTCCGATCCCCCAATTGTGCCATGATATATCCTAGATTAAACAGCGTCAGGGATTTACCCTCGCCCATGCTGCCACTCGTAAAACACAGGGTTTTTCCGTCCTTGAATTGCCGCGAAAACTGGACATTGGTACGCAGGATCCGGTATGCCTCGGCATGGGCCGGATTCGCATTGGGTTCATGCATCGGAACCACCTTCTGCGGGATTACCCCCAACACCGGCAGCCCCATACTGCGTTCAATTTCATCAATCGTCTTCACCGACGTGTCCAGGTACTCCACAAAATACGCCAGACCTATGCCCGCACCCAAACCCACAAATATGCTCAAAATAATGTTCAAAGCCACTTTCGGACTCACATAATCCGATGGCAGGGGAACTTTAGCGGACGAAACCCGCTCAACCGTGGTTTTGGGTATGCGTAGTTGGATCTGTTCCTGAATATACCGCAACTCAAGCGCATCCCGGATTTTCTTTACATGATCCCGAGCATCAACGGCTGCCGCAAATTCCCGGTATTTGCTCGATTCGGCGGCACGTTCCAGCTCCCGGCGGGCCTCCAATTCCTTCTCGATAATCGCCAGTTTTGCCTGGGCGGCCTGGTACTCGGCCAACACACCGGTTTTTAAACCTTCCAACGCATCCTCGATATTCTTTTCAACGGCGGCAATCGCCCGCCGCACCCGCACGACATCCGGATGATTCGGACCGTACGACTCTTCAAGCTGACTTCTTTCGACGTCCGCGCGGCGGCGCTCATAGACGAGTTGCGGTATGCTCTGGTCTTGAACCAAATACTGCGAGGCCTCGATCAGCCGTGCATCCTCCAGCGATTGAATCAGCGAATAGCGGGCTTCCTGCTCGGCAACGGCTTGATTCGCTCGCATTCGCATCTCTTCCAGCATCGTCAACGTCATTTTATCCAACGAGGCGCTGTCTCCGCCGCGCGTGCCGACAATATCTATTTCATATTTCTTTCGGATCCGTTCGACTTCTGCCTGAGCGTCTGTCAGCCGGCGCTCTTGCTCTTGCAGTGATTCATACAAGGCGTCCAGTGCTTGCTCCGTGGCCTGGCGACTGTTGCGCTCTACCGACTCACGGTATACCTCATAGATCATGTCGGCTGCCGCGGCTGCCTCCATGGCTGCCTCGCCCTTCGGCTCAGCCAACTGAACCTGAATCTCAATCAAGTTCGTATCCCGGTATTGCTGTACATGCATCCGGTTCGAAAGGATACGGGCGGCCTGGTCCAACTGTCCCGCCCGGTCTAATTGCTCAAACCCGTAAGCGCGTGCCAGCTTTGTATCCAGGTTCCGTCGAC
Organism: uncultured Victivallales bacterium; assembly: GCA_964598575.1. Lineage (GTDB taxonomy): Bacteria > Verrucomicrobiota > Kiritimatiellia > UBA8416 > UBA8416 > T3Sed10-140. Next base: position 2,659 of record CAZRCN010000050.1, read on the forward strand.
GTATCACCTCTTCCACAACGGGACGAGATTGGATCAACTCGAATTGCGTCCGCAAAAACAGCGGGTCAAAGCGCGACATTTCCTGCGAGAAAACGGACACTTCCGGAGATTCGTCTTGCACCCGAATCACGGTCGAAGCCATGTAGACCTTCGGCATGGTGTAGGTTATCAGCATACCGGTCATGACAATCAGAAGTGCTACCGCAATCACAACTTCCTTGCGCGAGCTGATCACCCTCCAGTAATCCAGAAAATGCAGGTTTTGCTCTGGTTCTGCCATATATTCGATCAACCTTCCAACCGTACCGGTTGCATCTGTATGCAACCGGAAATCCGCCGTCTACCACCAGACAACGGATTCCCCTACGTGCATCGCGCTCGGTTAGGATATCGTTTGCAACCGTTGCTAGAACGAGGCCTGAATGCCTGCCCGGGCCGTATTACGTGTAAACGAACCACTGAGGGTATCATCCGCACTTACATCTTCGATCCGATATCCGACCATGAAGGATGCTGGGTCCGAGAACTGATAGGAAAGCTGCGTGTCGAGCACCATGATATCCTCGTCACCACCAGCCAAGCCCAACTCCGGGTACGGATCATACGTCGAGGTACGGTACGTTGCTGCCAGCTTCCACCGCAATAACGATGTCAGGTTCATCTCCGAGAACCCGCGAACTTCTGTGTATTCCTGCGACGGATACGGAAACACATCAGCATCCCGTACGCCAAACCCGGCAGACATCCCCACGCGCAGTTCCGGCGAGAGTTCCCCGGAAAGCTCACCACGGACATGGGCGTTATCATCGGAATCAAGCTCGTCCTGATCATACATGCGGCTTTGCATGCCAACCGCGAGCGTTCCAATTACCTGCGGCGTAAAGAGATACTCAGCACCGACCGAACCGATAACGGTGTCGAAATCACGCGAGAACAGCGTGTCATCCTCTTCATACCCGTACATACGATAGGCCCCGCGCAACAAGCCCTGCAATTTCGGTGCCAGAGTATGCCGGAAAGCTACCGCAACGCCACTTTCATCCTTGTCCGACAGTGCAGCCACATCATCTTCGTCATACCGGCGGATGCGGTTGTGCGCAAGCAGATCGATATTCGACAAGCGCCCCAGGTCATAGTTCAGGCCAACCCGTACTTCATTCAGGAAATAGCTGCGATCCGCACGTAAAATGGAGCCACCCTCTTGAACTTGCGGATCTTCGATTTTCCGGAAATGCTCCGTGATGCGCAACCGTGCCCGCTCAGAAAAGGCATGCCGCATCGCCAGTTCCAGGCGGTGCAGGACTTCAAATTCGTTCTGGTCATCGCCTGGCTCCGTACGGTAGCGGAACGACGGTTCGTAGTACCCGGACAGAAAACTGGTATCAGACCCCATCCCGAGCTCAATCCGGGGGCGCAGGTAAAAATCCTCATTGCTGACTTCATCGGTTTCGGCTGCATCCCGGTTGTCCGATGCCTCGACCGAAGCCGATACGGAAAAACGGAGCGCTTGCCCTGTCTGTTCTGCTGCGGTTGCCAGCAAAGCCGAAGCCAGGAACGAACCGCCGATACCTACCATCAACCATCGCTTACTCATAATAATCACCTTTCATACTGCCGAGTAACACCCAGACCCATACTCCCTTGTCACCTGCTTGCTCCACCCCACAGGCGGAAACCCCATAAGGTGCGGTACCAAACAGATCAGTATCATGTGTCGAACAACGGATAAGGTCAAACAAAAACCGCCGCGAACAAATTCCGGCAATTCTGTCGGTTGTCCTTTCCGGCTT
>CAZRCN010000050.1:4548-17050 GCA_964598575.1 uncultured Victivallales bacterium
GGCGGCTGGTTTCGCGTGCAAGGCACCCACTGGCAAACCATACACCTCCACCGGGATGCTTTCAGCCCGGAAGGTACCCCCGATGGTTGGGAAAATATCTCCGGAGCCAGAATTTCTTTCTGGCGCAGCGCCAAGCACGACACGACCATCCGTATGGCAGGATTTACCCCATCAAATCCATCCATTGCCATCTTGCACAACACGGATGCTCGCAACTATGCACCTTCTGAATATTCGGCTGCCAACCGATTGGTCGACCGCACGCAAGATTGGTTGCAGGATATCGGGGTACAAGCCAGTATTTTGACGGACGAAGAGCTTCGGGCGGGCCTGCTACCTAGCCAGACGCGCATTCTGATCCTCCCCTACAATCCCGTCATGACCAACGGCGTCCCGAATGCGTTGCATGCCTTTACCGCCAGAGGCGGATCGCTCATCGTTGCCTATACGCTTACGCCGCAGATCTCCAGCCTCCTCGGCCTCTCCGGCTGGCAGTGGCTGCGGGCTGAACCACCCGATGCCTTCAGTCAGATTCGGTTCAAGCCTGACGCCTCTTTCCCGGGAAATACGCAGCGTATCCGGCAAGATTCCTGGAATATCAACAAGCCCCTTCTGGAGACGGCCACGGTACTGGCATCCTGGGCGGATGCACAAGGGAAAGACAGCGGCATACCAGCTATAACACAGAACACCAACGGCATATTCATCGGTCACATCCTCACCAATGTTGACCGCAGGCGAAAGCAGCAACTGCTGCTGGACTCAATAGCCATGCTGGCACCGGCAACCATCGACGAGATGGGCCAAGCCCACCTGTCGCAAGCCATGCGGCTTTTTGACAAGCCTGACTGGCCATCTACCCGGCATCTTATCCAGCAAACCGCCCGCAAGCATCAAAAAACCGATCGGGTTGCTCCGCTACTTACCCAGATCGACGATCAGGCCGAACGCTTGCGCGTCTCGCTCCCATCCGGCAGTGCCCGCTCCTTTGCGACATGGAGCAAAAAGGTTGAAAGCATTGAGAACAGGATTGCGCAGGCTTACCATGTCAGCCTTAGTGCCGCCCATGCGCCAACAAACGAATTTCGTGCCGTCTGGGCCCATCGGGCCGATGGGATTACGGGAAAGGGCTGGCCGGAGATTGCCGCATCACTCCAACAGGCCGACATGCGGCAACTTTTCGTCAATGTTCTCTGGGGGGGCGCGGCATTTTACCCATCCGAGGTTGTGCCATCGGTTGCCGGCGAACGCGACTACCTGCAAGAGGCCGTCACCGCCTGCCACGACCATGGGTTAGCCTTGCATGCGTGGTTCGTATGCTGGAACCTGCAGCATGCCCCACCGGAATTCCTTGCCCGCATGCGGCAGGAAAACCGACTGGTACAAGACAAAGACGGACAGGAGCGTTCCTGGCTCTGTCCCTCGCACCCCGAGAACCGACGTCTGACCATACGCGCCGCCATCGAACTGGCAACACGCTATGATATTGATGGCGTCCACTTGGATTATATCCGCTATCCCGATGCCGAAACCTGCTTTTGCCAAGGCTGCGCAACACGCTTTCGTGCCACCACGGGGGCCGCAGCATCGGACTGGCCAGCCGCTGTTATCTCCGGCGTAGAACACCAAGGGTATCTAGCCTGGCGACGCGAACAAATTTCCACGATTGTCGGCACCATTCATAGCAGCATCAAGCGCGTAAAGCCGGAGATACAGCTTTCGGCGGCTGTCTGGCCTGACTGGCCCGCCATACGGGATTCTATTGCGCAGGACTGGCCCGCCTGGGCACAAGCAGGCTGGGTCGACTTTCTCCTCCCGATGAGCTACGTCGCATCCTCCCGGGAAGCACTTGCATGGTACCACAAGCACCAGCAAATCCTGCCAGACACGCTTCCTTTTTATCCTGGCATTGCCCCATCCACACACAATGTATCCCCGGCAGAGGTCTTGCACCAGATCGACGCCTTGCGCGCGGCCGGTTCCCGGGGCTTTGCCCTCTTCGAGTTGGATGCAGATCTGCTAACAGAATGGCTGCCTGCCTGGAAGGCTGGTGCGATGCAACCATGAAGAGACCAAAATGGATACAGCAACTCTTGCGCTGGTTTGCCATGCATCGGAGGCCGATGCCGTGGCGCGACGACCCTTCCCCCTATAAAGTCTGGGTCAGCGAGATCATGCTCCAGCAGACCCGGGTGACCGCCGTCATTCCGTATTTCGAGCGTTTTCTCCTGGCGTTTCCAACCGTGCGCCAATTGGCGGATGCTTCGAGCGAGCAGGTACTGAAGGCATGGGAAGGGTTGGGGTACTATTCCCGCGCGCGGAACCTGCACGCCGCAGCAAAGATCATCGCCCATCATCACGGCGGTACCTTCCCCGAAACGGAGCCGCAATGGAAAGCACTCCCTGGCGTGGGACCGTATACGGCCGCCGCCGTTGCCAGCATTGCATGCGGCCAACCAGCTGCGGCCATTGACGGCAATGTCATGCGCGTCTGGTCCCGGATGCGGGCCATTCGAGAAGACATCTCCTCGGCTGCCTGGCGCGAAAAGGCACGGCAGGACCTGATCCGCTATGCCCGCACGTGCGATCCGTCCTTATTCAACCAAGCCATGATGGAACTTGGCGCCCTGGTTTGCCTGCCACGTTCACCCGCCTGCAACGATTGCCCGCTTGCCAACAACTGCCGAGCGCACAAGCAGGGCCTTACCCACCTCATTCCTGCCCGCAAACCACGTAAAAAAATCCCCCACCATGAGATGGTTGCGCTCATTCTCTCGGACGATGACGGCAACTACTTGCTGCAACAGCGTCCACACCAAGGACTGCTCGCCAGTTTCTGGGAGTTTCCCGCCCGTGCCTGCACGCCTGCCGAAACCGCGGAAGAAACCGCACAAGCCCTTGCCCGGGACATCGGGGTGCTGGTATCCCACGCCGATCTCGTGCATTGCGGCTGCGTAGAGCATGCCTTCACCCACTTTTCCCAGAGATTCCAAATCTATCTTCTGGAAATGCCGCAGCAAATACAACCATGCCTGAACAACAATCTGCCGTCGAAGTGGTGCACGCCGCGTGACTTGCTTTCCCTGCCGCTTTCGCGCTCCCAACGGCGCATACTACAACAGCTTTCCAGCCTGTAACTTCAACTGTTTTCCAAACTCGACATCCGGCCGCCACATTGCCCTTGCTTTCCCCCATGGTTGTGGCAAACACTGCCTGCATGAGCTCAAACACGCACATGCGACTCCAGAAAGCCATTGCCCGCGCGGGCATCTGCTCACGCCGGCAAGCAGAACAATTGATCCGTGACGCCCGTGTACGCGTCAACGGACAGGTGGTTCGGGAGATGGGAACGCAGGTCGACCTCTCGGCAGACGAGGTGATTGTCGATCAAACCCCCCTCTTATTCCCCCGTGCAACCATCACCTACATGCTAAACAAGCCACGCGGTCTCCTGTGCAGTGCCAGCAGCAAGCAGGGAGCAACCATATTCTCGCACTTGAAGGCGCCAACGTCCGATCGCTTATTCAGCATTGGACGTCTGGACAAGGATAGCGAGGGCTTACTGCTGCTAACCAATGATGGTGCAATGGCGAACCAACTCACGCATCCGCGCTACCAGCACACCAAAACCTACGAGGTACAGGTCGCAGGCAACGTGAGCACCCACCAAGTACATACGCTGAACCGGCCCATGCTACTAGATCACACCCCCACGCAACCAGCCCGTGTCCGCATCTTGTCGCAATCCCCCCGTTATACCCTGCTCGAATGGACCCTCAGGGAAGGTCGCAATCGCCAAATCAGACGCATGTGCGCCCAAGTGGACCTGCGCATTCATATCCTCCGGCGGACCCGCATCGGACACCTGCCGCTCGGCTCCCTCCCGACTGGCTGCTTCCGTAAACTCTCCGACCAGGATCTGCAAAAAGCCTATCAACCGACGGATGGCGCCTAACGAATAGCTTCACGCAGGCGTTGCCAGATCTCACGTTGTGCCTCCGACAAGCGATCCCTATGCGGCTCCAGACGCTGTACCAGCTCCTGCACCGCCTCCGTATTGCCGGTCTGAATCTGTAGCTCTCCCAGATGCAAATGGGTCAGCACATTGCCGGGATCTAGCGCCAAGGCACGCGAGAACGCTTCTTCCGCCTGCTCCATGCGCCCGGTCCGCCGGTACAGTACCCCCAGCGTATCCCATACGGTCGGCTGATTCGCATCCATTGCCAACGCCTCTTGCGCCAACGCTTCGGCTTCCTCCCAGGATTCACGCTGTAATAATAGCCACGACAAATCGTTCAATGCCATCGGCAGGCGTTTACTCTGTAAACTCCGCCGCAGGGAATCCTCAGCCAAGCGGTAGTCACCCGCTTCCATTTGCAGGCTTCCTCGTACATACAAGGCCAAGGCATTCTCCGGCTCTTGTGCCAGGATTTTTTTCATATAGCGCTGGGCGGGAGATCGCCGCTGCAGCAGCAAGTTCAACCGCAACAGTTCCACTAGTATCGGCAGATGGCCGGGTCGTTGCGCCAGAGCTGCCTCGTAAAACTCGGCTGCCTTGCCGGCATCCATGGCAGCAAAAGCCTGCCGCGCACGGAGTAAGGAACCATAGTAGCCACGCGCCCCCTCAACCATCTCAATGCGCCGCAACGCCCGGTTTACGAGGCGTTCATCCTGCTGTGCAAAGCCTGCTTCGGCCAACAGAACCCATCCGCGCAACAGGTCTCGCTGTTCGGTCAGTAAGGGTTCCAGCCGCTCAATCGCTGCAGCAGAATCCTTTCGCAGCAAATCCAACACGGCTGACTCCAGAACCACCGTATCTGGCGGCAAACCGCTTTCCTTGGCTCGCATCAGGTATTCTTGCGCCGTCTGCACATTGCCCTGCTGAATCGCCAGGCGATACAACCCCATCAGGCCAGTCAGTCGGCGTTCCGGATCCTCCAGCATACCGCGGTATAGCAAGGCACTCTGCCTGGGCCGGTTATCGAGCAGATACACTTGCGCGCGCATTGCGTCTACACCAGAACCGGCTCTGTCTCCCGCCAGGGAAACCGCCCGATCCATTTGCTCCGCAGCAAGCCCTGGCTGTCCGGAATAGGCCCAGGTCCATCCCATCTGCGCAAAGGCTTCCGGCGCACGCACCATGCCATAGGTGCGCGACAGCGACCAGATGCGGTACCGCTCTGTCAAGGATGACGCCAGTGACTCCAACGCAGCAGCAATATCACCATCCGGATCCTCCGTTCTGCCTGTCTTGACCATCGCCGACAGGTTCAACAATGCGCTCACATTATCCGGATCAACATCGCGCACCCGGCGGTACAGCCGGGCCGCCAAGGCATTGTGTCCGAAATCCTCCAGGAGAACCGCAGCATCGTTTGCCAGTCGCCCCGCATGCCGAAGCGTCCAGTCACGCACAGGGTGGTCTCCCGGTGCAGCATCAAACGCTTCCCGCATTTCCTCCATTTGTGCTAGCAATGCCAACTGACGCGAAGCCAGCCGATCCGCATCCGGGGCAGCATCTCGTTTCAACCCGACATACACCATACCTTGCGGCAGTGGCGTGTACCCGAAACGGCGCCACAAGGACGGTTCATGTAAGATGGCGAGTTCGGCGGCCGCATCCTCATCCTGCAACCATTCCCGCAGCAATGCCGAAAGACTTAACATGGCAGCATTCTGCAATCGCGTTTCCTCGAACATCTCCGCTACATACCGCAGATAAAGTGATTGCTCCCCTGCGGCCAGATTGATGACCTGCAACGGCATGTCCCGTTCCCAGGCGCGAATCAAAAGCTGGGCATCCAACTGCCCGTCACTCACCAGCCACCCCTGCCCGTCCAGGCTATCCAGAACCGTATCTGCCGCCAAAGCTATTTCCTCAACCCTATGGGGGCCCACATCAGACGCATGGCGCCAGGGCGCTATCAGCACAACGAGTGCCACACCAACGGATAGCACCGTGGAAAGAGTAAACCGCAACAGAGACCTTATACCTGACTCCCGAGCCGCTTCCCACCTACCGGCGGCAATCAGCCAGAATGCTGCCAGATACCCTGCCACCATCGCCGTCAACACATAGGGGGTCACCAGCATGCGTTGCCATCCCAGCATGGCCCAAGGGGACAACGGCATGTTTAATAAAATCCCTGCAACGAGTGCGGTCATGATCACATGCAGCAGAAGCAAGCCTCCGTCTCTCTCCTCATTCAACCCCCGGCGCGCCACAGTAAACATGACCAGCCATGGAATGGTAGTCGTAACGAGAATGATCAACCAGCCTTCCCGCGGTAGACTCCGCGAAAGTAGCAGGGCCTGATGCCGCCAGATCTGCCACAACAAGTGCCAGAATCCATCCATATCCCGCAGCACATACCCGGGCGAACCATAAAACCCCAGCGCGGCCAGCGGATATGCCACAAGCAGCCCTAGCGCCAGCAAGCCGCACAATATGGCAATCCGCCAAGGCTGCAGTGCACCTTGCCGCCACAAAGCATACAGCCCGCCAACGGCAAACATCGGGGCTATCACGAACATCGTGGAGAATTCGGCAGCAAAAAAACCATACAGCAGCGTCAGGATGGCCAGATAGAGAAATTTTTCCTGTGTGATACTTGCCACCAGCAACCGTGCCGCCACCAGCAACAACAGCACATCGAAGGTTGCCATGTGCGCTCGATTGGCTACCGACCAGAACGGAAGGCAAAACGCCAGGGCTACAGCGGATACTGCCCCCGCAAAAACCCCAATCCATCGTCGGCGGGGTTCCGAAAACTGATAGATATCCATCCAAGCCGGTACCCCTACCCGCATCAGATCATAAAGCAACCACACCGCAATTGCGCCACAAAGGGCACTTGCCACGTTCATAGCAGCAACCGCAGCGCTGCCGCCCATGAAATGCAATGCCTGCATACTGGCAAACCAGAAGGACGAAAGGGGCAACAAGCGCGGATATTGATCCAGAATCGACAACAGATAGCCCGAAGAAGCGCCCGGTGCCGCTCCCGCGCTCAGCGTCACGAGATATACAACCAGAGCCACCAATGCAAGGCCACCCCCCACCAAATGCACCACATGTTTTTTCATGCTGGTCACGCTACAATCTTTGGCGGCAGAACTCAACCAGAATTCCAGCGCAGCATAACCTGCATAATCTTTCACCTTTTCTCGCAGACCGGATTCGCGTAGAGTCACGCGCCATGCAACGGACGAGCTATTTTATAAAACGTATCCTGCTGATGGCACCAACATTTATCGGGATCACGCTGGTGGTATTCGGATTAATACAATTTGTGCCCGGCGGACCGGTCGAACAAGCGTTGATGCGCGTACAAGGTATAGGCGCAGGTGGGGAAACGGGTGCAGGGGCACAGCCGGATGCATCGGCCGCCTTAACGGAAACGTATCGGCAGGAACTCGAAAAACGCTTTGGTTTTGATCGTCCGTTTTACATGCGCTACTGGCAGTGGCTGGTAACAGACCGGGTCGGTATGCGGATGGAATCCTATATGTTTACCGGTAAGTCGGCGTGGGAGCTCATCCGGGGACGACTGGCGGTTTCGCTGGTCTTCGGCGTCACGGGCTTCCTGCTCAGCTACCTGATCTGCATTCCCTTGGGCATTGCCAAAGCCCTGCACAATGGCTCCCGGTTCGACTTCCTCTCCAGTGCCATCGTTTTTACCGGATATGCCATTCCCCCCGTCGCCCTCGGCATGATCCTCAAAACCCTTTTCACGGGTACCGTCGAAGGTTTTCCTGCCCTGTTCCCGCTGGGCGGGTTCCAATCAGCTAACTACGAAACCCTATCCGCCTGGGGCCAATTCGTGGATCGTATACACCATATGACCCTACCCGTCTTATGTTATGTGGCCGGGAATTTTGCCGTACTGACCATGCTCATGAAAAATGCCTTACTGAACCAGATCAGCAGTGACTACGTGCGCACCGTCTATGCCAAGGGGGGGAACCGCCAACGTGCCGTGTGGGGACACGCCCTCCGCAATGCCATGATCCCCATTGCAACGGGTTTTGGCGGCATCATGACCGTCATGTTTGCTGGATCGGTCATCATCGAACGCATTTTTGAGATTCCCGGCATGGGCCGGCTCAGCCTGGAAGCTGTCACGGGGCGCGATTATGCCGTTTTCATGGCCATTTTGTCCCTGACATCCATTCTCGGCCTGCTTGGCAACCTGCTCTCTGATATGTGCTATGTACTGATTGATCCACGAATCACCTTTGACCGGTAAACACCATGCCCCTGACACCCATAACCCGTAAACGACTACACCGATTCCGACGACACAGCCGCGCATTCGTGTCCGCCTGGCTATTCGGGGGGCTGTTTGTGCTGGTGCTGGCTGCCGATCTGCTCTGCAATAGCAAACCGCTCCTCGTCCGCGTCCATGGAAAAACCCTGTTCCCCATCCTACGCTTTTACCCTGAATCGGTGCTACTGCCCGATGGCGGACCCGGCAACCCGGATTACAAAGCCTTGCAGCAATCCGATCTCTTCCAGCAAAATCCGAAGCATTTCATGTTGTTTGCACCTGTCCCGTATGGTCCCGCCGAAACGATTGACGAAGCCAAGTTTGCGGCACGCTCAGATCGGTTTCGCGTGCGGCTACAGCCCGTACCGCGTGCGGCCAGTATCGACATTGATGCCTCTATACGGGTCGTGCGGCATGTCGCTGCCGGATTTTTCCTGAGCAAGCCGGAAGCCGAGGTAGTCGGAACCCGGCTAGACAGCATCTGGCCGCTGGATGGGCCCTTGCGCAAGGCCATCCGAACAAGATTCCAAAACAAAGCAGCGCCTGAACTGCAACACACGGTAGAGCCGGTTGGCGGGGCGGGGCAGCCTATCTCGCTGTCACTTCCGGCGTTTTCTCCGCGTCCGCGCGCTCCGCGGTTTGTCCGCCTTACCCTGCGACTACCCGTCGCATCGCCCCGTGATATGGTCACGGTTGCAATCCATCCCGAGCAAGGAGCCATCCATCCGCCCGCCGTTTGGCATGAACTGCGCCCCGAAGACCGCGAACAGATACGTATACTCGACCCCAGCCAACTGGCCCGGTCATTGCCCATCGATGTGCAAGCCGGAACGGATCTATACCGCGTATTTCCGGCTGCCGGCATCACCTGGCCGCACCCTCCCACACCAGGACACTGGCTCGGTATTGATGGAGCCGGGCGGGATGTTCTTGCCCGCATCGTACATGGGCTGCGCGTATCCCTTCTTTTTGGGCTGCTCCTCGTGGTGGCCTCCATGGGCATAGGGACGATCATTGGTGCCGTACAGGGCTATTACGGTGGCGTTACCGATATTTTTACGCAACGTATCATCGAAATCTGGAGCGCCATTCCCTTCCTGTACGTCATGATCCTGCTGGGCTCGATTTACGGGGCCTCCTTTGGCCTGCTCCTCTTCTGCTATGCCATCTTTAACTGGATCGGAATCTCCTACTTCATGCGTGCGGAATTCCTGCGGCTGCGCCATGCCGCCTTCGTGGATGCTGCCCGGGCACAAGGCCTGCGCAACAGCCGCATCATCCTGCGCCATATTTTGCCCAATGCGCTTACCCCCATCATTACCTTTGCCCCCTTTTCGCTTGTAGGTGCCATAGCCGCACTGGCCGCACTCGACTATCTCGGTTTCGGCCTGCCATCGCTCACGCCAAGCCTCGGCCAATTACTGCATCAAGCCCAGACCTACCGAACCGCGTGGTGGCTCACCCTGTATCCCTCGCTCGCACTGTTTGTTGTTATATTGCTGGGGGTTTTTATCGGGGAAGGCATACGCGATGCCTGGGATCCGCGCCCACCAACCCGACTGGAGTAGTCATGCCACCCTTACTCGATATACAAGATCTATGCGTTTCGTTCGAAACCGACGAAGGCCGCATCGTTGCCGTCGATCACCTCTCTCTCTCCATTGCGCGAGGTCAGGTGCTGGGATTGGTCGGCGAATCCGGCTGCGGCAAGTCCGTGACCAGCCTCAGCATCCTCAAATTGCTGCCGCAACCCATTGCGCGGATTGACGGCGGGGCCATCCGATTCCATGGGCACGATCTTCTGGGGCTGGCACCACGGGATATGCAGGCGATTCGCGGACGGCGCATCGCCATGATTTTCCAGGAGCCGATGACAGCCCTCTCTCCGCTGCAACGGATCGGGACCCAGCTTATCGAGGGCTTGCAGATTCACCGCAACCTTCCCAAGCGGCAGGCCTGGAAGATTGCCGCACACTGGCTGCGCAAAGTAGGGCTACCCGATGCCGAGAACCGCATGTATGCCTACCCGCACCAGTTGTCCGGAGGACAGCGCCAGCGCGTCATGATCGCCATGGCACTCATGCTCGATCCCGTCCTGCTGGTGGCAGACGAACCCACTACCGCACTGGACGTTACGGTCCAGGCCCAAATCTTCCAACTCATGCAGGACATGCGCAAAAAAGATACTGGCATGCTGTTTATTACGCATGACATGGGGGCCATCTGGGAAATGTGCACGCACGTTGCCGTCATGTATGCGGCCCAGATCGTGGAGCAAGGTCCGGTCGAGGCTATCTTTGAAAACCCACAGCACCCCTATACGCAGGCATTGCTGGCTGCCATTCCTTCACGCGCTGAGCCGGGCAAACCGCTACCTGCCATTCCCGGCCAAGTCCCTACCTTGGATCAAATACCCCAAGGTTGCCGCTTCAGCGATCGTTGCCCCTTTGTTTTTGATAGGTGCCGGAACGAGCCGCCACCCCTATTCCCCGTTCCCGGCGGGACGAGCCGTTGCTTTCTTGCGGAGAATCCCTCATGACAACCCCCATACTCGACATACACAATCTGTCAACCGTTTTCCCGATAAAACGTGGCCTTTTTAGTCGTACCGTAGGCCATATTCGCGCTGTGGATGCCGTTTCGCTGTCGCTGCAGCAAGGCGAAGCGCTGGGGCTTGTGGGCGAATCCGGTTGCGGCAAATCCACGCTGGCCCGATCCATCCTCCTGCTGGAACAGCCCGAGGCAGGCTCCATGGCGTTCGAGGGCACACAACTCCTGACGGCCGATGCCCGCTCAATCAGGAAGATGCGTCGCCGCATGCAGGTCGTCTTCCAGGATCCATTTGCTTCATTGAATCCAGCCATGACCGTCGCGGATATCGTAACAGAAGGGCTCATCGCACACGGCTTGCTTCAAAAACGGCGGCGTCAGGCCGCAGCAGCGGAACTCCTGCAGGAGGTGGGGTTATCTCCGGATGCCGGCAACCGATTTCCGCATGCCTTCTCAGGCGGCCAACGCCAGCGCATCAGCATCGCCAGAGCCTTATCCTTGCAGCCCTCCCTGCTGCTTTGCGATGAGGCCGTCAGCGCCTTGGACGTCTCCGTCCAGGCCCAAATCATCAACCTCCTGATCCATTTACGCAAAACCTACCAGTTGTCAATTCTCTTCATTTCACACGACCTAAGCGTCGTCGCCCACTTATGCGATCGGATTGCCGTCATGTATCTCGGCAAAATCGTTGAGATCGGCGCAACCTCCGAGATCATGGCCCGTCCCCGCCATCCCTATACGATGGCCTTGCTCCGCGCCATTCCCAAAGCAGGCGGCCCACGCGGCGAACGTCTCCGCTTACCGGGCGACATACCCTCGCCCCTCCAGCCTCCCGCCGGATGTCCCTTCCACCCACGCTGCCGGTTTGCCATTGATCGCTGCCACCGTGAATGCCCCACCCTCGAAGCAACCAATACCGACTCGCATCTCTCTGCCTGCCACCGCAGCCACGATGCAGCCATGTACCAGCAGTCCCCCTAACCGGACTGCAAGCTGGTTCTTGCGCCAGATGTACAGATGCTGTATGTTCTGGGAACAACCAATGGACAAAGCAGCTATGAAGGAGAACCATGATACGACTTGTTACCATAAACGGGAGCCCTGATCCTACCGGCAATACCGCCGCCCTGCTGACGCACATTGGCCGGACCGCACAGGCATGGGGAGCCGAGATCCAGCACCTGCATGCTGCTGATCTGCTGGAAAAATCCGGCTCCATCTTCTGCCATGTCTGTGGCAACCCCTGCACCGGCATCTGTTACAAGGGCACTCCGCTGGAACAAGCCTTCCAGATCCTCGCAGCAGCCGATGCCATCGTTCTGGGCAGCCCCGTGTATTTCGGAACTGCGGCAGCCCCTCTCAAGGCTTTTTTTGACAAAACCCGTAAGCTGCGCTCCGAGAAAGCCCTCTGCAATACGATCGGGGCAGGCGTGGCAGTCGGAGCCGCCCGTTTTGGCGGGCAGGAAACAACCGTTCGCGCCCTGCACGACATCATGCTCGTGCATGGGATGATGGTGGTGGGCGATGGGCATGCCGAACATGACTGCGGTCACCAGGGCGTCTGCGGACAGCGTCCGGCCGGAGAAGACACCTGGGCTCTGGGCAGAAGCGAGATCCTGGCAAAACGGATCTGCCAGGTGGCACAGGCAACGCAAGCCCTCCGCACTGCATAGCAGCCACCC
>CAZRCN010000051.1:0-14511 GCA_964598575.1 uncultured Victivallales bacterium
GGGCGATCCATTCGTCAAATGTGACAAACAGATTGTTGGCAGGGAAGAAGTCGGACGAGCCACTAGATGGAATCGTCGAGACGATATCCGGTGCCGTGACATCGGGCACGATGGTCGTAAAGCTCCAGGCACTCTCACCACTGATGCCCCCAAAACTGTTGCCAGCCAGGTCATCGATGGCGGTGGCATCAATCGCAATATAATAGGTGGTCGCATCGGCCAGCTCGGCGTTTGGATTGATGGTGAGGGTTTTTCCGTTCAGAGATAGTCCGTCACCTGGGCTGGCCACGTCAAAGCGCTGGATCAGCGCGCCACCGGACTGGCGCAAGAGAATGGCTCCGCTGCCGAAGGTGACCGGCTCATCAAAGACAAGGATCAGATTCGCGGCTGGATTGATCCCGCTGGCACCGGGGCGTGGGCTCTGGAAATCAATGGCTGGCGCGGTGGTATCGGCACCGGGTTCGGTAGCGGTGTTTGTCGGGTGGAGCACACTGATAGAGGGCGGGGGCGAGTCGATGCCTCTAGATGCGGACGTAAACTGGATTTCGGAGATGCCGGTGTACTGATCGTCACCATTCCAGTTGCTGTTCAGCTCAAAACGAATGGTGCGAACAGCAGTCGTGGGCAGGGTTGTCGACGTGGCTGTGGCAAGGTCAAAGCCGGTGTTATTGGAAGCCGGAGCCTGGGGAAACACAAGCGACGTACCGCCGAGCCGGGTCCAGTTGGCGGCCCCTTCGCCCTCGGGATCACCGGGGAATTCTACATTGGAAAAATAGACATCCACCGAGCGGACACTGGCTCCAGTGTCGCTGCCCCGGTTCATATTCCAGACGTGGATCGACTCGAGAGTATAGCTATCGCCGAGATCCCATTGAATATAGGAATTGGGAACACCCGGCGGAACGCCTTGGATATTTTCCTTTCTCGTGAGCCAGCCAGTATGCGTGGCGGCATCGTGCACGCCTCCACTCAAACCGGAACCATCGATCGTGCGGTAGGGATGCCAGGCCTGGGTGCCTTTACCGAAGTTGAAGGACAGGTTGCCCATGGAAATCGCCGAGGCGCTGGCGGTAATGCGGCTGCCATCGATGATACCACCACCATCGGAGGCAGGTTCAACGCCGGTGTCGCGGTTCGCCGGAGCCAGTGCATCAACCGCGGGCTCGGGGGAATCCCCCGGGAGAGCATTCAGGTAGGCGAGTGCAAAATCCTTACCCATGTCAATGAATCCCTGCGGGGTGTAGTGGAGGTTATCGCCCAAAATGCCATAATCATCGGCATCGATGAGGTAGGTGTTCGGGTCGCTGGCGGCGACCAACTCCTGTGCCAGGCGCACTGCTTCAATCGGGCGGGCCGTTTGCTTGACCGAGAGGCGGGTGAAGAGAAACGGCAGGTCGGCACCGTAGCGACTGCGGATATCGGCAATGAAGGCCTTGAAATCGGCTTCATACTGGGCTGTAGTGCGCAAGTTCCAGGCGTCACGCTCGCCCTGGGACCAAAGCATCCCCACGATCTCATAGGTGTGCCCAGCGCGGGTGAGACCATCCAGGCCGAAGCCCACGACTTCCTTGAATAGGTTATAGCTGCGTCCGTTGTTCAGATTCCACTCGTTCCATAGGCTGGTTCCTCCGTCGGAGTGTTTGATCAAGTAAAAGTTCTCATCTGGAAAGGCATCGGCGATCGTGCGTCCGAAGGTGATCTCGGAGCCCCAGGTACCGCCGCTGCCGGGTTGCAGGAAGACAAAATTGGCTCCGTAGTAGAAGAGCACGTCTTTCTGGGGTTCCTGGATCTCGGTCGGAAGATCTGTAAGATCTGTACTGTAGCCAAACATGTTGGACTGCCCGCCGAGCAGAAAGACCTTGTAGTGCCTGGCCTGTGCCGGGGATACGATGAGGGTCGCCAACACGGCGACGAGAACTGAGATGTTTAGCGTTTTATTCATGTGTTATTGTCACCATAATCAGCGTTGACAGTCAATTACGCTTAACGTAATCTAATCACCGAAAGCGCAGATCGACCAAAACGAGGAAATCCGTGATATGCCGAATAGACGCAAAGCACGCATTGGGATTGTAGGTCATAGCAGTATAGCTGACATGCTCGATATTTTTCTTGGTGTGCTTTCCTACAAGAACCAGGTCAGCCACTGGCAGCTCGTTGGCGTGGAAGAGTATCCATTCTATATGCAGGAGGAGACGCTCGATATTTCCTCTGTTGATGGCTTGATCGGTTACTTCTACAGCCATGATTGTTGCAATATGCTGAGCAAAGCGGGAATTCCGGCTGTCAACCTTTCCACCCGCGACAAGGATCAACCCTTTCCGCGTGTTGCGTGTGACGACGAAATGGTGGGGCGAATCGGTGCCGAGCATTTACTGGCTTGCGGATTTATCCATTTCGGTTTTTTCGATCTCTTTGGTGGCTGGACGGGAAAACTACGGCTGGCGGGATTCAAGGACGTAATCGAAAATCGTGCCGGGCGGTCATGCCACACATTTGGAAAGAGCGACAAGACAAGTGACCTTGTGGGCGCGATAGGAGACTGGCTCGATGGGCTCCCAAAGCCCATTGCCATTATGGGCATGGACGACTTCTGTGCGCACAAGTTGATTCATCAGGCCATTGCAAAGGGACTGCGTGTACCGGAGGATGTCGCGGTGCTCGGGGTAAACAATGCAAGCTGGCTCACCGAACTGGCAGCCGTGCCTATGTCGAGCATTGCGATGAATATCAAAGAAATCGGCTATCAGGCAGCGAAGATGCTGGATTCGATGCTCGCCGGAAATCTGCACCAGTCCACACACTGGATTCCACCCGTTGGCCTCGTGGTGCGACACAGCACCGACGTGGTGGTTTCGGGAGACCCGATCATCAGCAAGGCACTCACATTTATTCGTGAGCATTGTCATGCGGGAATCTCCGTCGAGGATGTGGTGAACGCACTGCATGTATCGCGCAGAACGCTGGAACTCCACCTGAAACGCATGACAGGCCAAACGCCGCAAACGGCAATTTTTCGTGCGCAGATCAACAGGGCCAAGAAGATGCTCGTTGAGACAGACGACAAGATCTGGAAAATTGCGCATGACTGTGGGTTCGACTCGGAGCCGCGTTTTTTCATTGTATTCAAACGCGAAACCGGCATGACACCCTCGCAGTACCGACAACAAAACCAGCCATAGCGATATGTGTCCCCTTTCGCCCTCAAAAAACTGAGTCGTGGTCCATATTCCATTAAACGTTTGCTGCATATTCTGCCAGCAGCCGCAGGTAGGTCTGGTAGTTCTCCAGCGAGACATCGGGCGGCGTCTGGTGATCGACGCTGGGAATGAAGCCGCCGCTTTTCATCGTCGGCAGCAGTCGCTCGAATTCGGCGCGCTGGGCGCTTTCCCCGTTCTTCATGACCATCTTGTCATACGCCCCGATCATCAGCCATTCGGGATGCTCCCGTCGGATCCGGGCCACATTCACCCCCGCCATGCGTTCCAGAGGCAGAATGCCTTCCACGCCGACCTCCTTGAGCCACGGGATCAGCGGCATTACATCGCCATCCGAATCCACCAGCACGCGGATACCCCGCGCCTGCAGTGCCGGTACAACCATCCGATAGTAAGGGGCCAGAAACGCGTCAAATAGTTCCTTCGAGACCATCGGCCCGTGGTTATAACTCATATCCTCGGCGAAGGTCATGAACTGCGGAACGCACACCGTCTCGCAGAACGTGTCGATGAGTTGAAGATGCTGTTGCGCCAGATCACGGTTCATCCGATGCATCAGCTCCGGATAGTCATAGAACGCAAACAGGTGCCCCTCGATCCCGAACAGTTTGCGCGGGTGCCAGAAGAAACCGTCCAGCGAGATCCAAACCACGCGATTGCCCTCGGCGCTCTCCTGGCGGACTCTTGCCGCCCGGTCGGTGGAAAAATCCGGAATCCGATAAAGCGTCTCACGCAGGGCATCATAGTCAGCCTCGGTTTTGAGTATGCCGGCACCATGATGCGAGGGCCTGGGCGTATCGCGACTGAAAGCCCCCATCCAGAATTGACTGTAGGGATCCAGCCCCAGATGCTCCCGGATGTTCTCGGCACCCTTGACTGCCGGATCCAGACCTTCCGTATACCAGCGGTCGGTCGTCTTGTCCCAGTAGCCCGCCCACTCGATCCGAGGCAGACGGTCCACAGGCTGGAAATTCATCACCGCTTCAAACCGTTCAACATGATTCATATCGCTCGCCCTCCTTGTTTAACGATGCCTGAAATGAAGAATGAGGAAACGTGATGACCCCCAACGCCCTTTCAAGGCAGTTGGCGCTGGAATTTGTGACGGTGGGCGGTGGGGCTGAGACCGGTCTGCTGTTTGAAGAGGTTGGAGAAGGAGTAGAGGCTTGTGTAGCCGATCGATGCGGCGATCTCGCCAACAGACTTTGGGGTGCGGGACAATTCCTGCGCGGCATAGGCCATGCGTTGCTTGATGACCATCTCACGTGGCGGCATGCCGTACTCGGCTTTGAATATGCGGTACAGTTTGCGAACCGAGACATGCAAGCGATCGGCCATGGCGCGGACATTCCAGTCTGCTCCCGGATTCTCGTGCATTTCGTTGATCAGGTGGTGGAGCTCTGCCGCATATGGCTGAGTCGGACATCCCATCACGAAAATTTCATGTTGCATGAGATCAACCAGTGTTCTGGCATAGGTTTGCGCTAGGGCAATTGCATCTACACGGCGGTAGCGGTGCGCATCGAGTATGCGACGCAGCAGCAGAAACAACAGATCGGCCGATTCATACGGTCGGGCATACAGGCCATTGCTCCCCAGCGCATGCCATGCGGGCGTATCGAGAAGTCGAATGTAGGCGAATTGCACCGGCATATCCGGCAGGCCAGTGCGCTGATACGAAATCCCGGCCGGGCAGAACCCGAGATCGCCGCGGTGCACGGTGAGGCTCTGCTCTTCGGTCTGCAGGCGCAGGGTCCCCTGGATGACCAGATGGAATTCATGCCATGGGCGGGGCCAGACCTCGTTGCGTACATATTCCGGTCGTTCGGTGATGGCGGCAAAGCAGATACCGGCATCAAAAAGCGGTCCGGCAACATGCTGTGCCATCGGATTGTCGTGCCCCACCTGCTCACTGCGTGTTTTGGTTATGGGGTGCGTAGGCAAGGCAAATGAGAATATGTCAGGAGCATTCATAACCGAGAAAAGCCTACTGCGGCAGACATCGAATGTCAATCAAGTCGCCAGAGAACTCCCGACTCCGGATGCTGATGCCGCGCAGTAGTAGGATCCGGCCGCTGGCGGCCTTTTGCAGAAATGGAAAAAAAAGGGCGGTGTTTGCCGACCTCCGGTTTGGCAAGATTCGATAAACAATTGGCAGGCTAGGCTATTTCAGGAGGCGTTGTGAAGATGATAGCATACATGATGCGCACTTCTAATCGCCATTGTGGCGGGAGGGGGTGCGATTGTGAGCAAGATCTGGATCGATGTACCGATGGCGGCGATGACGAGTTGCATGTCGGTTATAGGGTATTGAAACATAGCGCGGGGGGATTGGTATGAAAAACAAAAATATCGCAAGGCAGGTTGTGGTGGTCATGGTGTTCGGGATGCTGTTGGCAGCGCAGGCGTATGGTGCATTCTATACGCGGCCTGCGTATTTTACGTTGCGGCCGAAAGCGGATGGTGCACGTAGTACAGTGGACCGTTTCGGGCCCGTGGGGATCGGGATCGAGCTGCGCCAGCCCGCCTTCGTGATGATGGTCAAGAATGTTGAACCGGGGTCGCCGGCCGCTGAGACAGGCAAACTGCGTGCCGGGCAGATTATCGATTCCATCAATGGGGAAGCACTGGCGGATATCGATCCGCGCATCCAGCTCGGCAATATAATTACCAAAGCCGAGGCTTCAGATGGAATCGTGCGTTTGATGGTGCGGGACGACGAGCAGAGCCAGCCGCAAGAAGTGATTGTGCAGATTCCGGTCATGGGCAGCTACAGTGAAACGTGGCCGCTGGATTGTGCGAAGTCAGAGCGGATTGTAAGCGAATTGGCGGCCTGGATGAAGCAACAAGGTTGGGGTGGTGGGGTCAACCTGGATGGGCCGCGGATGTTGTTTCTGCTGTCGACGGGTAACGAGGACGATCTGGATGTGGTACGCGAATGGGTGGCAAAGACCGTCAAGAGGTATGCGGACAGGGAGGTTGGTCGGTCGATCAACTGGCACCTGGGGTATGGCAGCGTCCCGCTGGCAGAATATTACCTGCGGACGGGCGACAAAGCGGTGCTTCCGGTTATACGATCAGCGGTCAGGGCCGCAGAAAGCAATTATATGCCGGGCGGCTGGGCGCAACGCGGGCTGGGCAACTGGACCTATTATGCGGGTGGTCGGATGAATCCGGCGGGTGTGCATGTGATGACGTTTCTTCTGCTGGCACATGAGTGCGGGGTTGAGGTGGACGAGACGATTTTCCAGGATGCCCTGCGGCAGTATTTTCGATTTGCTGGACGCGGTGTAGTCGCCTATGGCGATCATCGTCCTGAGCGTGGCTACACGGACAATGGCCGCATCGGTGCCATGGCTTTCACCATGGCTGCTGCCGCCGCGCAGGTGTCGGAAGGCGAGAAGAATGTCTATGCCGAGGCGCGGGATGCTTCCGCCGTACGTGGGTTCTTCTTTACCCACCGCATGTTGCATGGTCATACCGGCGGTGGCATCGGCGAAATCTGGCGTGGTGCCGCCATGGGGCTTGTGCAGGACAAGGAGCCCCTGAAGTACCGCGAATTTATGGACAACCGCATGTGGTTCTATGAGCTTTCGCGCCGCCACGATGGATCTTTCGGGATTCTCGGGGGTGCTCGTTACGACGACACCAACTGGGGGGCCGGGCTCGGGCTGGCCTATACCATTCCGCGCGGGCATCTGCGCATTGCCGGCGCACCACCAACCGCCTACAGTCACAAAGTGGCACTACCGGTGCGCCCTTGGGGCACGGCGGCAGACGATGATTTCTATTCCCGCAAACCGGCGGGTGATCAAGCAGGTCATGCACGGGATGTTGCGAATGAGCGCTTTGTTGATGTGGTGGCATCCCGTATCTACAACTGGGCACCGGAGGCGGCGGATAAAGGCGCAGAGGCACTGCGGTCGCTACTGCAGCACCCCGACATCGAAATCCGCTTGATGGCGGCCAAGCACTTGCATCGCTATCCAGCACTTGCAATGGAATTGCTACAATCGCCGGATGCCCGCGTTCGGCGTGTGGCGATCGACGGCATCATCCAGCATCGGTCGGCCTTGCTGACACCGGAAGCGGTCAACATCATGGTGCGCATGATGCATGATCCGGAGGAATCCTGGTATGTCGTGGACGGGGCGCTGCAGGTGCTGGTGCATGTGGACACGAAAACATTACAGCCGCACCTGGATCGCCTGATCTACTGGACAGAACATCCCGAGTGGTGGATGAGCCGTTCGGCGATGACGATTCTTCTACGTATGGCGTCCGACGGGTATGCGGTGGAACGGATCACGCAGGTGGTCGGGCCGGTCATGGCGTCCAACCAGCGCTTTGGACGTTGGATCCCGTGGGAAATTGCACCGATCCTGCAGCAGGCGAAACCGGAAGCACAAGAGCCCCTGCTGGAGATGCTAGCCGGTGTATACAGCGCATGGCCGACTGCTTCGGATGTGCACCACGATCCGCAACATCCCGGTGCCGAAGACTGGTTTTTGGGTGGTGTAGCCCGACTGATTGCCAGTATGCCCGGTGGACTGGACAAACTCTATACGCTCTCGCAGGAACGCTTTCCCGCAAAAACGCTGGCCCATCGTGACATATTCCTGAACAGCGAACAAATCGAAGCCAATCCTGCCATGCAGGAGGCCTTGCTGCCGATTGTGCGTGATGAGCTTATCCCGCAATTTACAGCCAAACACCGCCGGTCGCTCATAAAAGGGCAGAAACTCGAAGAGCTTGTCGGTCTTTACAACCGGATGGGTGTACACGAATACGACTGGCAGGAACATGGACCCAACCGCACAGAGATGGAATGGGACTATCATACCTTCGACCCTGTCGAGCAGCCACCGCTCGGACAGGAACGTCGCCGCCTCGGACGTTATCGTAAGGTCAGCTATCCTGAAGGCATGGAAAACTGGTATCAGCCCGATTTCGATGCGAAAGCAGCCGGATGGAAGCGCGGGAAATCGCCATTTGCCTCACAGGATGGCAAACTTGAACCAGCCGGGGGCTGCATTGGTGGGTTCTGTGGTTGCGGCGAAACACCTCATACGCTGTGGGACAAGGAAGTCCTGCTCATCAACGGGGACTTCGAGATCCCGCCCTTTGAGGATGGCTACCTTTACCGCATTCTGATTGGCGGCATGTCGCATGTCGGTTTCGGTGATGGTGCGCGCATCTATGTGAATGGACGGGAAATCTATGCGCGCGATACGGCCGTCGACCGCCGGGCAGGTGGCCGCCCCATCGGTACGAACATCGGCCGGGATTGGTGGCCCGAATTTGCGGATGGAAACGTCAATATTGCCGCAACCAGCTTCCTGAAATATTACCCGCGCAGCAAGAAGTACGGTAACTATTTTACCGTCTTTCTGCAGCGCATGAAGCTGCCGCCCATGGGCGCGGATATGTTCCGGCGCGCGGCTGCCCTCATTCCCCTGCGCTCGGCCGAATGGCAGCGCATCCAGGAGCCGGATACCAACATCGCCCCGGACGATGGCACATTCGAGTGGGATGGCGTTTTCGTGCCGAATTCTGCTGTCAATGGCAGCTGGCAGGTTATCGGGCAAGTCGATTCCCTGGAGGCATTCGAGGCCGGTGCCAAGCTCTCATCCGCCAACAAGCCGCGTTTTCAGCGCATGACCTTCGAGGAAGATGGAAGCACCGACAGCCCGCTCTGGTTCTGGTCCGGCAACATGCTGATGGACCTCGACCAATTCCAGGCCTTGCAGATTGAAGCCAAAACCGTGGACGGCAAAGACTACCTGCTCGTGGAAGCCGGTGGCTTCGACACCCAACACGGTACCGCCTGGACCCCGCCGTGGCTTGTGCTCGAAAAGCAGTAGCATGAGAAGGGCGCCGCAACGAACGAGAGCATTACTGATTGGAATGATGGGGTAGGCGATGCTACAAAGGTTCCGGAGTGACAGCGAAGGCTTTGTGATTGCCGGAAACGAAGGGGACAAGCCGCTCGTGCTGGAGCGGCTCTTTGCCTGGGAACTGTGGAGTGGGGTGCATTGCACGTTCACCCACACCTCCCGGAGAACGGTTTGCTTCAAGGGCCTGCACAGCCAGACGCTGAAGGTTTATCGCAATACGGTGCCCGGTGGTAAGGTATGTTTTGATAATGTGGCCTGTACGACCGGGATGATTCCGTTGTACAGGGGAGACGATGTATGACTGGCCAGGGATCATCAGGAAACCATTTGTTTCATGTTGCGCTCAACGGCGATGATGCCAGCTCAGGATCGCCGTCTGCGCCCTTCGCAACGCTTGCCGGGGCCCGCAATGCGATTCGAAAGCTTACACGTGCTCCGGAGGAGCAGGTGCGTATGGTCGTTCACGGGGGAACGCATTATCTTGATGAGACCCTGGTGCTGACACCGCAAGATTCAGGGATCACTTTTGAGGCGGCGCGGGGAGAGCAGGTGACTTTAAGCGGCGGTTGCCGGTTGGCGTGTGACTGGAAGCCGTACCGAGATGGCATCATGATGACCACGGTGCCGGCAGGGCTGGACTTCACGCAGTTGTTTATCAATGGCAAGCGCCAGATCCGGGCAAGGGTTCCGAACTATGATCCGTCCCGGACAGAAAAGTACAGCGGGTATGCCCAAGTAGCGGCTGCGCTGGGTAACGACGTGCCCGACCCGTGTCCCGACAAGGACGCCGACATGACCTATTCGGGACAGCCGCAACGCGGGCTGGTATTTGATCCGGCCGATTTCACGAGCAAGCGATGGGCTAGGCCCGAGGAGGCGGTTGTCCATGCGTTCCAGGCGCATTACTGGGCCAATATGCAATGGCAGGTCCGGCACGTAGACTGGGAGAATCACCGGATCTGGTTCGGCGAGGGTGGACAGCAAGTGGGAGCCAAGTATTTCGAAACCCCCTCCCTTGTGAATGAGAAGTCGCGGTTCTACGTGGAGAACGTATTCGAGGAGCTGGATGCGCCGGGCGAGTGGTACCTCGATCGCAGGGAGGGCGTCCTCTACCTGATGCCGGAGGAAGGCGTGATGCTGGAGCAGGCTCTCGTCGAGGTACCAGTATTGCCGCGGCTGATCGCGATCCGGGGCTGTCAGCGTGATCCTGTGCATGATGTCCGGTTTGCCGGCTTCCGGATCGCGCATACGACCTCGACGTTTATGGAGACATACGAGATTCCCTCCCTGAGTGACTGGGCGATCCACCGGGGTGGGGCGGTGTTCCTTGAGGGGACGTGTAATTCTGACATTCATGGCTGCTGGTTCGATGCCGTTGGTGGCAATGCGGTGTTCGTGAACAATTACAACCGCGGGGCGAGTGTGACCGGGTGCACCTTTACCGATGCCGGTGATAGTGCGGTCTGCTTTGTGGGGACGCTGGAAACAACCAACGGTGCGCAGAAGACGTTTCCGTACGAGTGCCGGGCTGAGAACAATACCGTCACGAGATGCGGCATTTTCGGCAAGCAGACGGCTGGCGTCTATATCTCCCGTGCCAAGCGTATTACGGCTGGCCACAATCATATCCACGACATCCCGCGGGCCGGTATCTGCATCGGGGACGGTACCTGGGGCGGACACGTCATCGAGTACAACCACATCCACGATTCCTGCCGGGAAACCGATGACCATGGTCCGTTCAACTCCTGGGGCCGCGATCGCGGCTGGTGTCTGGCGCAGTCGCACGCGAAGTACACCTGCAACCGGAGCCATGATGCCTACCAGATGATGGTGGACGCAATGGAGCCGGTCATCATCCGCCATAACTTTTTCCAGGAGAAGCGCGGTTGGGGACTGGATCTGGATGACGGTGCGTCGAATTACCAAATCTACAACAACCTGTGCGTTGGCGTCAGCATGAAGCTCCGCGAGGGGTGTCACCGGACCGTGTTCAACAATATCTGGGTCAACGGGGCGAACTCGCCCTGCTTTCATGTCGGCAACGAGGACAATCACGACCGTTATTTCTGCAATATCACGGTCATGTCGCAGAAACATGCCTTGGCCATGAATGACCTGAACTTCAGGATGACCAAGAACAGGGGCGAGATCTATACGCTGATAGCCCCGCCGGCTCACGGTCCCTGGCTGGAGGAAATCGACTATAATTGCTTCTTCAGCGATATCGGACGGTTCGAGGTACGCATCGTCGAACGTGAAAAGTCGGAGCGGCGCTGTGACCTTGAGGCGTGGCGGGCCCTTGGATACGATCATCACTCGGTGTATGCTGATCCGTTGTTCATCGATCCGGCGAACAACGATTACCGGGTTCGTCCGGAGTCGCCTGCGCGCAAGCTGGGCTTCGAGAATTTCGAGATGGGGCAGTGGGGACTCACGCAGGCGTTCCCGGAATCGTGGTGGAACCCAGGAGTGTGAGCACGCGGAAATAGGGGACACACGATTTGAGAACGCGAAAAGCAGTAGCCGGATGTCACGCTCGTCCTGCATGGCGCAACGAGAAGGGATGGGACTCGCATAACCATATTACCATGGCCGTGGACTGGCAGGCTACCTTCCTTGGTCAGGAAATTTGACCAAGCCCGTGTCGTCGGCGTTTCAGGTGTCGGACGTCGATGAACAACAGGAGCGATTATGTGTATGAATACGTTAAGGAATCTGGTGTACGTCGTGCTACTGGCACGATCGGTATGCCTGGCATCGACGCCAGAGGTTGTGTACCTGTCGCGCCCCTGGTTCCACAAGGCGGATAACCTGAACCTGTTGACCACAGCGGGTGGGCAACGGCTGGCGGTTGATAACCAGGGCCGGTTCATTGCGGATGCATCGGTTGCACCGCATGTACGTAACATCAAGTTCCGGTTCGATTCGATACACGAGTGGGACGGCGTGTTTTATCTTGGTCGCTATCTCGGCAATCACGGCTACGATTATATCGAGCTGGGACGGCGGGGCAAGCTATGGACCGGCGAACAGATCCTGGATGAAAAATTGTACCGGCAAACGTTATTCCGAGTGCCGGGATACCACATGGATGCCGAGCGCGAGCGTGGAAACCCGGGGCTGGCAATTTTTCCCGAGGCGGGGGTGGCGATCATGTGCGGGCAATCGCGGCACGACGCGCGCATGGTTCGGGTCGCACCGTTCCGCCAGGGCGAGGAGCAGACCGCGTTCACCAGGCCGGGGGAATTGCCGTTCCACACCGGTGCTGGTGGCAGCGTGCGCACCGAGGACATGCCGGACCGGGTCTTTGTGGATCACGCAGGTGGCGGGTTCTGGTACCTGGGGAGCCAGGATATCGATGGCACCCGCAACTGGATGCTGGCCTTTGTGACACCAAAGAAAACCGATCAAGGGGGCGTTGCCCTGAGCCCTTCGGAACCGGTTACGGTTGGCCATTTTCGCAGAGAGACATTCGAGAATGGCGTTGTGAGCGGCGACAAGCTGTTCCTGTTGATGGCAACAAAAGACGCATCGGTGGCGGGCGTGGGACCGCAGCGGAGACTGTTGCGGATGGAGCGCGAGACGGGTGACATGCAGGCAACATCCCTTCGGTTTGATGTCTATCTCGACGATCTGCGATTGACAACGGTGGGTGATGATGTGGCCGTCTACAGCCGCGACGAGCTGCGCGTGATGGATGGTGCAACGCTAGAGCAGACATGGAGCAAAACGGTCGGCCAGCTCATCGACTCTGGCCCGCTTGATTACCGGATCTACCGCGTCAGCGCTAGCCCGCTTGGTGACCGGATCGCCGTGGGTCTGGCCACGCCCTACCGTCGGGCTGGGGAACACAACCGGATTGTACTGCTCGATGCCCAGGGCGAAATCGTTTTGGAATACTCGCTCAAGCCCGGCTCGATCGACGCCATGATTTTTACGGATGACGGGGGACTACTTGTGTTTGCCGACGACTACACCGCAAAGCTCGGAGGCAATCGGGCCATAGTTGCCAACGAAGCCGCGAGCATTGCGAAGGCGGATGCCAATCTGGCGGGACTCACCCAGGCCACACCGGATCCGCCCAGGGCATCCACGCCGTTTGCCTATCTTGACAAGCACCTGGATGCGCGGTTCAAGGTCTGGTTTGAAAGTCCCGCCCGCGGATTCGGCGGTTCCTCCCTGCCCATCGGGAATGGGCACCTGGGCGCAATGCTCAGCGGTGGCACCGACAAGGTGAATATCGTAATCAACGTTGACAGCCAATGGACCGGCGACAGCCGCCGTATGGGTTCCTATCAAGGGTTCGGTGAAATCAGCGTCGCGCTGGGACACGACCCCAGGCAGGTCACCGACTACCGCCGCGAACTCGATCTTCGCACCGGCATCTACACCGTCACCTATACCTATGACGGCGTACGCTACAAACGCGAAGCGTTTGCGTCTTATCCCACCGGCCTGTTCGCGATGCG
Source organism: uncultured Victivallales bacterium (assembly GCA_964598575.1). Lineage (GTDB taxonomy): Bacteria > Verrucomicrobiota > Kiritimatiellia > UBA8416 > UBA8416 > T3Sed10-140. The sequence goes on from CAZRCN010000051.1 coordinate 13,588, forward strand.
GTTTTCTGCAGATAAGCCCGCGGCGTACACCGGCGACATTGAACTGATGTCCATGCACCCGGCCCAATTTTCGAAATCAACCGACGGCATAGAATTTGGCGGGACGCTAAAGGACAACAACCGCGCATTCAAGGGGGTCATGAAGCTGGCAACGGACGGCGGGCGTGTGCGACCAGAGGTTGGCGAAGATGGCGAGCGCACGGTTAAGCACCGCCGCTCCACCTCCCTCCGCCCGTTCAATACGATCCGCATCGAGGGAGCAAATGGCTTCACGATGTATCTGGCTGGTGACACCGACTACAGCTCCGATGTAAGCAAGGACTTCCGCGGTCCTGATCCGGCGGAGAAGATTGCCTTACGCTTGGCACATATCGAGACCCAGTCATTCGATGAGATGAAGCAGGCATCTGCTGCGGATGTCGCGGCCCTGTTTGATCGCTGCACATTGGATCTGGCGACCGATCATCCCGACGCGGAAACCTTGCCGACAGATGAGCGCAAGGACGCCTACAGGGAAGGGGCATCCGATCCCGGTTTTGAAGCGCTGGTTTTTGCCGCGCAGCGGCACATGATGATTGCCTGCTCCCGTCCTGGATCGCTGCCAGCCAACCTGCAGGGCATCTGGAACAACAGCAACTGGCCCGCCTGGACCAGCGATTATCACGCCGACATCAACATCCAGATGGCCTACTGGTTCACCGAACCGGGCAATCTCGCTGTGTGCAACCAGGCCCTTTTCGATTACATGGAGAGCCAGATTCCGGTTCGCCGCCAGCACAGCAAGGAACGCTACGGCGAGGAAGTGCGCGGTTGGAATGTACATTTCATGAACAACATTTTCGGCGGGTATGCCTACAAGGATTTTCCGGCGGGCAGTGCGTGGTATGCCCAGCACTTTGCCGAGCACTTCAAGTTCAATCAAGA
>CAZRCN010000051.1:14611-16622 GCA_964598575.1 uncultured Victivallales bacterium
GGTCGCTGGGGGCAGATTCAGGAATGGGAGCGGGATCGTGACAGCCGCTACTCCACACACCGCCATCATCACCAGATGATTGCCGCCTTCCCCGGTTCGCAGATCACAACCGAAACCCCGGCATTGGCCGAAGCGGTCGTCACAGGCCTGGAGGCGCGCGGCACTGGCTGGACCGGCTGGTCGCAGGTCTGGCGGATCCCGCTTTTTGCCCGCGTGGGTCGCCCTGACCTTGCCTACCGGCAGGTACGGATAGCCTTGCCCGGGTTTCACGATCACTTGATCTGGCAGGGCAAAAACCAGATCGATGCCCCCTGCGGTTATGCCGCGGGCGTCTGCGAGATGCTCTTGCAAAGCCACCGCCCTCTGGCTGCCGACGATAGCCAATTCCTGATCGAACTGCTGCCCGCGCTGCCGGATGCCTGGCCGGTAGGCCGCATCAAGGGCCTACGGGCCCGCGGCGGATTTGAAGTGGATATCGAATGGGCCGACGGCAAGCTGGTCCAGGCGCGTATCCACAATGTCAACAGCCCGAGCGAGCAGGCGGTCGTCCGATACGGCGAAGAACAACAAATGCTGACGATCCCGCCCGGCACCTCGGTGAAGTTGACGTTGTAGGAGGCAACCGGCAAACCGGGAAAGCAAGATATTGTTGTGTTCAAAGAGAGAAAACCGGCTATAGTCGTATAAACTGGGCAATGTATAGGGAAGAAACATGACTGTTTTGCATGAGAAGTATGGGGTTACGATTGCGGATTATGCTGTGCCTGAATCTGGGCAAGCGGATGCCTCGGAGGGCATACAGGCAGCACTGGATTCGGGGGCACCGCGCATCTATGTGCCGTTTGGGGTGTATCGGTTGGATCGTGGCCTGCTGATACCCGGCAATACCGAGCTGCGCGTGCATCCGGAGGCCCGGCTGTTTCTGGCTGATGGTGCCGGGCGTCATGCCACTGATTTTCTGTTATCCAACCGGAACCCCGAGAAAGGCGATGTCGACATTGCGGTATGCGGCGGAATCTGGGATGGCAACAACCGGAACAATCCGCGTGGCAGGGAAGGGGACATGGATGCCTATACCGGCACCATGATCAATATGAAGAATGTGCGGGGCCTCGAATTACGGGATATGCGCCTGAAGGATTCGACCGCCTACTTTACGCGATTCACCCGGGTTCGTGATTTCAGGGTTGAGCGCATTGAGTTTCAGATCACACATATTACGAGGAATCAGGATGGTATTCATTGTGCGGGGTATTGCGAGGATGGAGAGATCCATGATATTGCCGGGCACGGTGTTTATACTACCGCTGATGATCTGGTTGCGTTGAATGCGGATGATGCGTTGTTGCGGTCGGAACTTCTCGGCGCAGAGGCCGGGCCGATACGTCGACTGCACATCTCGAATCTGCGTGCCGATGACTGTCATTCCTTTGTGCGCATGGCAAGCATCTGGGCGGAAATATCTGACATCGATATCAGGGGCGTTTTCGGGGGCTGCCGTAAGATGGTCTTGAACGCGGATGCACTGCGCTACTGTCGGGTACCCTTGTTCGATAGTCAGGATCCGGCGTATGCCCACGGGGTCGGAATGCTGCGTAATATCCGTTTTGCTGATGCGCAGGTGCATAAGACGGGCTCCGACACGACTCCTTTGTTTTGTCTGGAGTCGCGCCTCGATCATGTGCGGCTCGTGAATATTCGGCGCAATATGGCGCGCGACGCATGTCCCGAAGCAGCCCTGCTGGCCATCCGGAATGTGCAGCAAGGCCGATTGAGGGCGGAGTGCCGTGCACGGGATCTGGCGCCGGAACCGGATCTGTCTACATGGCAGCAGGTGGTCGGTCATGAACAGCATGTGCGTCAAGAGGCACGCGCCACCATAGATGCATTTGTGATCCCCGATAGCGAGCACATCATTGACCTTGTAGCTGGTGACCCCGTCGTCCATGATCTGCCCCCGGCTAACAACAGGGTCGGACTTTTGATTTGAATGTAAGCCGGGCGATTGATA
>CAZRCN010000052.1:0-16563 GCA_964598575.1 uncultured Victivallales bacterium
ACGAATTGCCAGTATCCGCCCCCGGCGCTACACATGCAAGCACGAACTGGCATTATGCGGAAGGTGACTTGCGCAAACGAGGGGTTTTGGCGTATTATGTTTTTTTTCGGGCAATATTTGCCGGGAATGGTGCGTGTAGCAGATGGGTAAGACGTGGATGAAAGGTTGGTAGGCATAAAATGGGAGCAAACCCGATAGTTCGATATGGAAATGCCGCATTGCGGGAAAAGGCGGTACCGGTGGCGGAAGTGAATGCAGCCATTCGGCAATTGGCCTCGCAGATGCTGGAAAGCATGTATGCGGAGGACGGGGTTGGTCTAGCGGCTGAGCAGATTGGCCGCACGGAGCGGATGTGTGTTATTGATGTTCCGCCGGAAGATGCGAACGGGGTGAAGATGCCGTTGGTGCTAGTAAACCCGGAGATCAGCCATCTGGAGGGGGAGCAGTGCGGTCCGGAGGGGTGCCTGAGTTTTCCTGGTATCTATATCAAGGTTGTGCGGGCTGAAAAGGCGGTTGTCTCCTACACGGATCTGGAGGGGCAGCCGCAGCAGGTGGAAGGAACGGGGCTGCTGGCGCGTGCGTTGCAGCATGAAATCGACCATCTGGATGGGGTGCTGCTGGTGGATAAGATGAGCGCCGTACAGAAGGTGGCAAATGCCGGCAAGCTCAAGCGCATGAAGGCGGGACGGATATGACGGGTGCCAGGCACGGTTACGAGCGTTTCATGCTGTTGCTGGCAACAGGATTTGGCACAGGGTATAGTCCCATAGCATCCGGTACCGTGGGAACACTGCCCGCCTTGCTCTTCATGTGGTTTTTGTGGCCCGTCCTGCCGGGCTGGTGGCTGCAGTTGGCTTTTGCGGTCGTGCTGGCTGCGGTTGCCATACCCATTTGTAGTGCGGCAGAACGCCAGTTTCAGACCAAGGATGATGGTCGTATTGTGGCCGACGAGTATTTGACGTTCCCGATTTGTATGCTGGGTTTGCCGATGCAGCCCGTTATGCTGGCGGTGGCATTTGTCAGTTGCCGGGTGTTTGACATCCTCAAACCGGAACCAGCCGACCGGGTCCAGGCGGTCAAGGGGGGCACCGGCATTGTGTTGGATGATGTGGTTGCCGCGCTGTACAGTCTGGCTGTCAATCATTTGATATACCACTTCTTGCTGAAATAGCCATTGGCAGGGCAGTGGGATTGTGGTACGTTTTCGACAAGTGTTTGCAGAAGCCGTTGCACAGAGAGAGGATACGTTATGAAACATGCGAAGTCATTGCCTTTGTTTTTGATGCTGGTGCTGAGTACGATGTTTTTTGCCCTAGGCTGCGAGGATAGCCCTGACACCGAGAATGTTGATAGCTATTTTGATGGGCGCGATATCAGCACAGACATGACTACACCTGCAAATTTGCCGGAGCGGGCCGAGCCAATCGAACCGGGCCAGGATACGATGGTAATCGGTCCGTCGGGGACCGTGCAGGTTGATACGGATGGTGAGATCGTGGAGATTACCCTTGCGGGGGCAGATGGTGCGGTATCCTGGAGCATTGCTGAACCGGGACGAGGCGAGTTTGTAACGCGTTCGACAACCGGCGCGACGTATCGTCGCACGGCGGCCGGTGATAATGTTGTTGTGGCTACGGATAGCTCCGGGCGCAGTGTCTCTAAGGTGATCAAGCAGCCAGCGGCAGAACCAGCGGAAGTAGAGCCGTTGGTGCTTTCGCCCGATGGAATCCCGGAAATTGCCGCTGATGGTACGATCATTGAGCTGTCATTAAGTGGAGCCGTCGGTACAGTCACCTGGAGTGTCGAGGATAGTGGTCGTGGCGAAATTGTTACGAGCTCTTCCACAGGCGCAACATATCGACGTCTTAGCGCTGGGGACAATGTGGTTACCGCGACGGACAGCGCAAGCCGTTCCGCCTTCAAGGTGATCAAGCAGCCGTAGATGTAACGAGAATATTGATAGAGGGTATTGTGGGGTTGAAGGTTTGTGTACTGGCGAGCGGTAGCTCGGGTAATTGTCTATACATCGGGAATGAAACAACCCATGTGCTGGTGGATGCCGGCGTCAGTTGTCGCTGTATTCTGGAGCGACTTACGGATATTGGAGTTGAACCATCGCAGATCAATGGATTATGCGTGACCCATGAGCATGGGGACCACCAGAAAAGCCTGGGGGCGCTGCAGCGTAAGCTGGGTATGCCGCTATATGGGAATGCCGGGACAGTCGAGGCGATTGGTAGGTCGGCCAAGCATAATGGGCTCGAATGGCAGGTTTTTACGACGGGGCATCCGTTTCGGATCGGCAATATCTCCGTGATGCCGTTTCGGGTGCCGCATGATTCGTACGACCCCGTAGGGTTTACGTTTCGGGATGAGCATAGTTGCGTTGGGGTTTGCACGGATCTGGGGATGGCAACGGATCTGGTGCGGGATAGCCTGCGGGGATGCGATGTCCTCGTGCTGGAGACTAACCACGATGACGAACTGTTGCTTGCTTCGCAGCGTCCCTGGTCGTTGAAGCAGCGCGTCCTCGGACGCAAGGGGCATTTGTCGAATGAAAAGGCTGCGGTTCTGTTGTGTGATGTTTGGCACACAGGTTTGCGGTCGGTCTTTCTGGCGCATGTGAGCCGCGATTGCAATCGGCCGGAATTGGCCTTGGAGGTGTTGGAGCGAGCTGTGGCCGGTAAGAGCGGCCATGGTATACAGTTTTACGCCACGTATCCGGATCGGCGATCTGATGTTGTGGTTGCAGGAGAGATACTGGCCCCGCCGTTGCTGGTGTAGAGACCGGGCATGCCATACGCTGCGCCGGAACTAGGGATTTGATGCAGAAAAGGTAGGATACACAAGACGCATGGTAGGAAAAAAGACAAAGGTGATTCCGCGGGATGCGCATCCGGTCTCGCGCAAGGATATGGATCAGGATGCCGTGCGCGTGATGAAGCGGTTGCGGCAGCATGGCTTTAAGGCGTATCTGGTGGGCGGCAGCGTGCGCGATTTGCTGTTGGGCCGCGAACCCAAGGATTTTGACATCAGTACCGATGCTGAGCCCAAGCAGATCAAGCGATTGTTTCGAAACTGCTTTCTGGTGGGCCGACGGTTCCGACTGGCACACATCCGGTTTGCCGGGGGCAAAGTGATTGAGACGAGTACCTTCCGGCGGCAACCAGAAGCGGAACAGGCCGATGGGGACAGTCTGCTGCAGTGGAATGACAACCACTTCGGCACACCCAAGCAGGATGCCTTCCGGCGGGATTTTACCGTGAATGGCTTGTTTTATGATCCCAGTGACTTTTCGATCATTGATCATGTGGGGGGCGTTTCGGATTTGCGACGTGGGTTGATCCGGTCGATCGGGGATCCGAATATCCGGTTCCGGGAGGATCCGGTCCGCATGATCCGGGCGGTACGTTTTGCGGCACGCCTCGGGTTCCGGCTGGAAGCACGCACCCGGCGGGCGGTCTTGCGGCATGCCCCGGAGGTGGCGGCTGCCGCGCCCGCACGACTGCTGGAGGAACTCTACAAGTTGTTTGGCTTCAGCTCGGCCGAGCCCTCCTTCTACCTGTTATGGGAGCTGGGGCTGCTGCGTGTTCTGATTCCGGAATTGGATGCGCATATTACCGAGACGGGTGGCAAGAAGTCGTCTTGGTGGCGTCGGTTGGCTGCCTTGGATTCGGGGCAACACTGGCAGGGGCCACTGTCGCCATCCTTGATGCTGGCTGTGTTGCTGGAGGATCCGATACGGCGGCGCGTGGAACAAGAAAAGCTGGTTGGACAGGCCGCTGCCGCTTGCATGCAGGACTGGCTGGATCCACTGGCGCAACGGATGCGGATTCCCAAAGGGATCCGGTTTCGGCTACTGCATGTAGTTGAGGGGCAATTTGTGTTGGAACAAGCTGTCGAGCCACCGCCGCCCGGTGGCCGACGAAAGAAGCGCTATCAGCCCAGCCGGGTGATGTCGCATGCTTCTTTCCCGGAGGCTTTGGCCTTATTGGAGATTCGGGCGGCCTCCGGGCAGGCCGACCTTGCGGTGCGGGATACCTGGAAAGAGAAGGCAGAAAGCCGCGGGGTTGATTTGACGCCGAAGCCACCGCCTCCATCCCGGCGCCGGCGTAAACGCCGCCCACGCAGGAGGAAACCGACCCATGACACTTGAGGTGCGAGACGTCGGTTATATTGCCTCCTATCCCGACGCGTATCGCATGCAGGAAGCGCACTGGCAGGCACGTCTGCAAGGCGGCGATACGCAACAAGACGTATTGCTTTTGGTCGAACATGCGCCTGTGTATACTTTGGGGAAGCATGCAGATCCGGCGTATGTGCTGTGTAAACCTGCTGAGCTGGAGGCATGTGGTATTGCCTTGGTTCAGACGGACCGGGGGGGGCAGGTGACGTATCATGGCCCCGGCCAGATTACAGGATATCCCATTGTTCGGTTGACGCGTCGCGGTGGTCGCGGTGTTGCCTGGTATGTTGAGCACCTGGAAGAAAGCCTGATCCAAACGCTGGCGCATTTCGGTCTGGACGGCAAACGTGATCCGATCAATCCGGGGGTCTGGGTGCAGGGCGACAAGATGGCGGCAATCGGGGTGCGGGTGCGGCGCGGCATTACCATGCATGGTTTTGCATTGAACGTGGCGGTAGACCTCGCGCATTATGCCCACATGGTTCCGTGCGGGATTGCAGGACGCGGTGTGACGTCCATGCACCGATATTGCCCGGGGATAACACCGGCAGACGTCAAACCGGTACTGGTAAAGTCGTTTGCGTCTGTGTTTGGGTATACGGATGCTACCCCGGTCGAGGGGCAGGAGGAGGCGGCATGCGTCACGTGACGAGAGACACATATTTTGCGGAGTGGGATCGACAGCGGCAGCCGTATCACGATACCTATTGCGCCATGTATCACAGCGGGATGGATGCGGTGCTGACGGATCCCTGCCTGATGCAGATTCCCCTGGATGACCACATGGTCCATCGCGGGGATGCCGTGTTCGAAATGTGCAAATGTGTACAACGCGGCATCTACAACCTGGATGCACATCTGGCCCGGTTACGGGCGGCGTGCCAGACACTGGGAATTGCGTTGCCCGTGGCTGCGGATCGGTTCCCGGAGATTGTGTGCGAGACCGTGCGGGTGGCAGCGTGCGATGATGCCGCCATCCGTATATATGTGTCACGTGGCCCGGGCAGCTTCGGCGTAAACCCCTATGATTGTCCGTTATCGCGTTTGTATATCGTGGTTACACGCCTGTCCCCCTCGTTCATGGAACTGCACCCGCAGGGGGCCCGGGTCGGGTATTCCGCTATGCCGCTGAAAGACCCGAAGTTTGCCACCATGAAGAGCTGCAATTATCTGCCGAATGTTCTTATGAAAAAGGAGGCCATCGACCATGGGTGGGATTTTGCGCTGGCCTTTGATGCAGAGGGGTTTCTGGCGGAGGGCCCCACGGAAAACATTGGCATTGTGACCGAAGAGGGGGCGTTGCTGTTTCCGGAGCCGGATCGTGTGTTGCGCGGGACTACCATGGAGCGGGTGCTGGCATTGGCGCAGCCCTTGGTGGCGGAAGGCATGCTGACGGATGCTGGATATGGTCGCATATCCCGCTCCCAACTGGAGGCAGCCCGGGAGGTTCTGGTTACCGGTACCACGACGGATGTTACGCATGTGGCCTGGCTGGAGGGCCGGGCGCTGCCAGAGCCGGGGCCCGTAACAACCGAACTCCATGCGCGGTTGCTCGACGAGATACGACACGATCCAGATCTGCGAACAGATCTGGATGGACGGAATTGCTGAAATGCGGCTATAGTTACCCGGTACTGGGGCACATGTAGGAATGGACGATGCGGGGGGGGTATGGAGCAGGAGGCTTGGCATGTACCGACGGGCACCTCGACTTCACCGGTCGAGGTTTTAGCGTCGGCCTGCTTCTTACCATTGCTGCAGGCTCGGACCTATCCGGCCATCCTACAGGAATTGGTTTCGGAAACGGTGGCACATTTCGGGTTGCACGATGTGAGCGGCATCCAGGCGTCCGTTCTGGCACGGGAACAGCGCAGCTCTACGGCTACGCCCGAAGGCATTGCTTTCCCACATGGTAAGCATCCGGAGGTCAAGCGGGTATGTTGTGCGATTGGGCTGTGTCCGGAGGGCGTACCCTTCGGGCTGCTGCCCGAAACACCGGTTTGCCAAATCCTGGTGCTGACGCTTTCCTCGGTGTATGTGTGCGACGATCATCTTCATGTGCTGGGCGAACTGGCCAAACGCCTGCGACGCCCCACCGTGCGTTATGCGGTTCTGGCAGCACGAACGCATACGGACCTGCAGCAGGCGCTGGGGTTGCGGCGGAATGACACTGCCTCAGCGTAGCTTTTCCTTGCCGCTGAGATTTGCCAGTGTGGCGGCAATGAGCTTGGCCGTGTGTTCCGCATCCTGCAGAGCAATGGTTTCCACCGGACTATGCATATAGCGTGAGGGCACGCTGATCAGCGCGGCGGCAACACCGCCCCGTGACATCTGTATGGCGTACGCATCGGTTCCCATCCCGCGCGCTTCCGGTTGGAGCTGCGTTGCAATCTTGGCTTTGGTGGCGCTTTTTCGGATCAGTTCGAGCAAGGCTGGGTTATAGGTTGGCCCCGGATGCAGAATCGGTCCTTCTCCGAGTTTGGCTTCCCCGACGATTTTGGCATCCATGCCCGGGAAATCGGTGGCAAACCCGACATCCACCGCAATACCGATATGCGGATCGATGGCATATGCCGCCGTGCGGGCCCCGCGCAACCCCACTTCCTCCTGCACCGTGCTCACGGCATGGACCGATACGTTGAGGTTTTTGCCTTTGAGCAGGCGAAGGACATCGGATACGATAAAGGAACCAATCCGGTTATCGAAACCACGACAGGCTACACGTCCGTTTCCTAACTCTATCCAACCGCTGTTGATCGTGGCAACATCACCAAGGGCCACCTTTTTTTCTGCGTCTTTGCGGTCTTTAGCGCCGATATCTACCCAGAGTTCATGGATCTTGTTAACCGGTTTCTTGCGGTCTTCCTCGCTCATGAGGTGGATGGGCTTCACGCCGATTACACCAGACAGTGGCCCTTTGGCGGTCTGGATCAGGATGCGTTCGCCTTGCAGGAGGGACACCGTAACCCCACCCAGTGCCGACATCGTAAGATAGCCCTCGGAGCTGATGTACTGCACCATGAGTCCAATTTCGTCGCAATGACCGGATAGCATGACCCGCACAGGAGCACCCGGATTCAAGATGCCAATCACATTGCCATGTATGTCCTGCTGCACGTCATCCGCATACTTGCCCATGTATTGCATGACAAGGTCTTGTCCGTGCGACTCGGAGCCGGAGGGGGTTGGGGTTTCAAGTAGGTGCTGCAGAAAGTGTAAAGCGGTTTTGTTCATGTGTGCTCCTTGTTGTTCCGTGTGTTGATGCGTAGCTGTAGCAAGAATATAATGCCCGTATGTATTCCTTACAATCTTTCGGCCATGGTGACATAGTCGCGCAGCGGTGCAACGCTCTTGTAGGCCGGACGGATGATTTTCCCGCCCGTGATCAATTGTTCGAGCCGATGGGCGCACCAGCCGGCCACACGCGAAATGGCAAAAATCGGTGTGTAGAGGTCTTCGGGAATCCCCAGCATACTGTACACGAAACCGGAGTATAGGTCGACATTGGCACAAAGTGGCTGGTTGGTGTTTTTCTTGTGCTGGAATATGCGGGGTGCCAGGCGCTCGACGGCATCATAAAGCTGGAAGCCCGCCATCATGTCTTTTTTTTCGGCAAGTTCCTGTGCCTTTTGCTTCAGGATGAGAGCGCGGGGATCGGATTTGGTGTAGACGGCATGACCCATGCCGTAAATGAGACCGGCCTCATCAAAGGCCTGTCGATCAAGCAATTTTTCCAGATACTGTTCGACGGCGGCATCATCCGGGGTGGGTCCGCACTGGCGGGCGAGGTCATCCATCATATGTTTTACGCGCATGCTGGCACCACCATGCCTGGTGCCTTTAAGCGAGCCGACGGCGGCTGCCACCGCGGAGTAGGTATCGGTAGCGGAAGACGTGACAACATGCATGGTAAACGCGGAGTTATTACCACCACCATGCTCGGCATGAACGATCATGAGCTGATCCAGTAACTCGGCCTCCAGCGGTAGAAAGGACGCATCGGCCCGGATCATCCGTAAAAAGTTTTCGGCCGTACTGAGCTTGGGGTCGGGGTTATGCAGGAAGAGGCTCTTGTTTTCATGATAGCGCCGGATGGCCTGGTAGCCATATGCGCACAGGACGGGGAATTGGGCGAAGAGCTGCAGGCACTGCCGCATGACATCGGGGATGCGGATGCTGTCAGGGGTCGGGTCGTAGGAATAGAGTACCAGGACGCTGCGTGCAAGCTTGTTCATCACACTCGGACTGGGGATCTTGAGGATCATATCTACGGCAAAGTTCGAGGGTAGCGCACGATACGCGGCAAGGAGTGCACAAAAGTCCTCAAGTTCGACGGCATTGGGTAAATTGCCAAACAGCAGCAGGTAGGTGGTTTCCTCGAATCCGAATCGACGTCCGGATTGTTGTAGTCCGCTCACCAGGGTGGCAACGTCATACCCCCGATAGAAGAGCTTGCCGTCGTCAGGGATTTTTTCGCTTTCCCAGATGGAGTATCCGTGTACTTCCCCGATATTGGTTAGCCCCACCAGCACGCCCGTGCCGTCCGCATTCCGCAGGCCGCGCTTGACGTTGTATTTCGTATATTTCTGGCCTTCGATGTGATTATGCGCAATGGCCGTCTGGCAAAGGTCCTTGAGGTATCGTTCTTGCTTGTTCATCATCCCATATCTTTTTGCTGGTGTTCCGTATCCGGTTCTGACCAAGGCGAGTGGTCACGCTCACGGTGCACACGGGTACCGCATCGGTACATACATTATGCGGTTGTGGCTTTGGCGCGGGCATAGCATGCCCTCAACTGTCCGTGAAATCTAGCATAACCCTTGCGGTACTGTCTAGTCCCTCTTCGAGGATGCAGATTTTGCCGCCTTGCGGCAGTTTTGTGAGAATATGATTGCCATGCAGGCGGGGTATTGTATAGTACGCCTCCTATTACCAATGGCGGGTGTAGCTCAGTTGGTTAGAGCGTCAGATTGTGGTTCTGAAAGTCGCGGGTTCAAATCCCGTCATCCGCCCCATACACACCTGGCTGCCGGCAACGGATGAGCACCGTATCGCCGCGGTGCGACGGCGAAAATGGAGACGGGACATGAAGGTCCGCACACGAATAGCCCCTTCACCGACTGGGGCACCACACATAGGAACAGCATATATTGCCCTGTTTAATTATGCCTTTGCCAAACATCATGGCGGGGATTTTCTGCTTCGGATTGAAGATACCGATCAGGCACGTTCCACGGCTGCATCGGAACAGGCGATACTCGAAGCATTGCGCTGGCTAGGGCTCGGCTGGGATGAAGGTCCGGATGTGGGGGGTGATAAAGGACCATACCGTCAGAGTGAACGAACCGCCCTGTATCGGGAACATGCGGCGCGCCTGGTAGAGGCTGGGCATGCCTATACGTGCTTCTGCTCTACGGATCGATTGCAGGCGTTGCGGGCACAGCAAGAAGCAGAAAAAGTATCGATTGGCTATGACGGACACTGTGCGGGCTTATCGAAAGACGAAGTGCAGGCGCGTGTGGCGGCTGGCGAGTCTCATGTTATCCGGTTGCGGACCCCGCGCGAAGGGGTTTGTGTGGTGCCCGATGCCTTGCGCGGGGAGATCCAGATCGACTGGTCGACCGTGGATGACCAGGTTCTGCTGAAAGCGGATGGTTTTCCGACCTACCACCTCGCCAATGTGGTAGATGACCACCTGATGGACATCTCGCATGTGATGCGGGGCGAGGAATGGATTCCGTCAGCTCCCAAGCATTTGCAGTTGTATGCCGCCTTCGGTTGGGACCCTCCCGTCCTTGCACATTTACCGCTGCTGCGTAACCCGGACAAATCCAAGTTGTCGAAACGCAAGAACCCAACGGGTATCCTGTACTACCGGCAAGCCGGATTTCTGCCTGAGGCCTTGCGCAATTATCTGGGGTTGATGGCATATCGGCCGGCAGGGGAGGAAGAGGTTTTTGATTTGGCGACCATGGTCGCGGGTTTTGATCTGGATCGGATACATCTGGGTGGCCCGGTGTTTGATGTGCAGAAGCTCACCGCGTTTAACGGACAGTACATTCGGGCTCTTTCGAGCGCAGAACTCCTGCAGCGGATACAAGATTGGAAGTTGAACCCGGAAACGTTGCTGCCGGTTGTGGAGATGGCCCAGCCGCGGCTCGATACGTTGGGAGATTTTGTGCCCATGACGGCCTATTTGTTTACTGGTGGGGTCGCATTGGATGCCGGGATGCTGCAGCAGAGCTTCTCCTCACCCGAACGGATTGCGGCGCTTGTGCAGATTGGGCAGTGGGAGTTTGAGCAGGTGGAGGACTGGTGTGCCGATCAGGTGCGCGCCGTTTTTATGCGGATGGCCGAGGCGGAGCAGATCAAGTTCAAGAAGCTGCTGGGTATCTTTTTTGTTGTGATCAGCGGTCGCCGTGTGGCGTTGCCCTTGTTTGAGGCGATGGCGGGGCTTGGGAAAGAGATCTGTCTGCGGCGTATGCACCATGCGCTCGCTGTCCTGCAAGAGGCTGGGGCCGGTTTAAGCGGTAAGGCGACCAAGCGTCTGGTCAAGGAGTATGCAGCCCGGTATGGGAGAGAGAGGTAGCAGCACATGCAAGCATCGGCAGAAGAAGGCGTATCACATTTTATTCGGGATCGGATCGAGGAGGATCTGCGTGAGGGACGGCATACGTCCGTCGTGACGCGTTTTCCGCCCGAGCCCAATGGCTACCTGCATATCGGCCATGCCAAATCCATTTGCTTGAATTTTGGTGTTGCTGCCGAATTTGATGGGCGATGCCACTTGCGGTTTGACGATACCAATCCAACCGCGGAAGAGGTTGAGTATGTAGAGTCCATCAAGGCGGATGTTCGATGGCTGGGGTTTGATTGGGGCGAGCACCAGTTTTTTGCGTCTGACTATTTTGAGAAGATGTATGCATATGCGGAGGACCTTATCCGGGCAGGCAAGGCGTACGTTTGCACGCTGTCGCCCGAGGAATTCAAGACCTATCGCGGGGTTCCGACACGACCGGGACAACCCAGCCCGGGACGGGAACGATCCGTTGATGAGAATCTTCGGTTGTTCCGGGACATGCGCGACGGGGCGCATCCGGATGGCACCTATGTGCTGCGCGCCCGGATTGATATGGCATCACCCAACCTGCATATGCGGGATCCGGCCATCTACCGCATTCGCCATGCCAGTCACCACCGGACGGGGGATCGCTGGTGCGTGTACCCGATGTACGACTTTGCACATGGTCTGGAAGATGCCATAGAGGGCGTTACACACTCCATTTGCACGCTGGAATTCGAGGTGCATCGCCCGCTGTACGACTGGCTGCTGGACCAACTGGATGTCCCCTGTCACCCGCAGCAGATCGAGTTTGCCCGGTTGAATCTCACGTATACGGTTATGAGTAAGCGTAAGCTGCTGGAGTTGGTGCGCGAGGGGATCGTGGATGGATGGGATGACCCGCGCATGCCAACCATTTGCGGGTTGCGACGCCGCGGCTATACGCCAGCATCTATCCGGGCGTTTTGCCGCCGGATTGGGGTTACCAAGACCGAGAGCCTCACGGATATCGCCTTGCTCGAGCATGGCATACGGGAAGAACTGAACCAAACGGCCCCACGGGCGATGGTGGTGATGGATCCGCTCAAGCTGGTGATCACGAACTATCCGGTCGATCAAGTGGAGTACCTGGAGGGCATCAATAACCCGGGGGATGCCTCGGCAGGCACACGCGAGGTGCCTTTCCGCCGCGAGCTGTTCATTGAACGGGGGGATTTTATGGAGGAGGCCCCTCGCAAGTTCTTTCGCTTGAAGCCGGGACAGGAGGTGCGCCTGCGCTATGGGTACCTGGTGACCTGTACGGGTTGCGAGAAAGATCCGGACACCGGAGCCGTGCAAACGGTCTACTGCACGTACGACCCTGAAACCCGTGGCGGCAATGCACCGGATGGGCGACGCGTCAAAGGGACGATCCACTGGGTAAGCTGTGCAGACGCGCAGGATCTTCCGGTGCGGTTGTTTGACCGGTTGTTCCAGGTGGAATGTCCGGATGATGTGCCACCCGATGGCCATTTTACCGACCATCTGAATCCCGAATCGCGCCGGGATTGCGTGGCCAAGGGTGAAGCCTTTTTACGGGATGTGGCACCGGGGACGCGCTGGCAGTTCGAGCGGACTGGGTACTTCATGGTAGACGAGAAGGACTCGCAACCCGCCGAGCCCGTCTATAATCAGATCGTGCCGTTAAAGGATTCGTGGCGCCGCAAAGGTGGCCGGTAGTAAGCGCGGACGTACGATGTCCGACGATTCCTACTGGATCATGCGCAGGACGGCGGTGCGGTTGCGTGCGCGATTTTCCGGTGCGTCATTCGGGTAGGGTGGTGATGCGGGGCCGGCCGAGGCGGTCTGTATGCTTTCGGATGGCAGTCCCCCTTGCTGGGAAAGGTAATGCTTGACTGCCTCCGCGCGTGCCATGCCCAAGGCAAAGTTGTCGACAAACGCCGCATTCTCAGGATGCATGGGGGTGGTGTCGGTATGGCCCTCCACGATGATGGTAAACCCATTCAGGGTATCACGGATCTGCGTAGCGAGTTCCAGTAGGTCGGACCGGGCATCAGCCCGCAGGCGGGTTCCGGCCTCGAACAATCCGTAGGAAAACACGATTTGTAACGTGTCGCCCTCAGTGGAAACCGCTGCTCGCGGCAGTGAAATATTGGGCCAGGCGCGTAAGTTGGCGATAGGGTCGCTGGTGCGGTCAGCATCGCTGGCAGCATCCTCAGGTTGCAAATTCAGGTTTTCTTCGGTCTCTGGGAGGGTATCCACATCTTGTGCCGTAGTGCGGGACTCCGCCGGGGATGCAGATGGCGTTTCGGACTGCGACACGGGCTCGGGTTGCGGGTCGGAGTCAGGTTGACAGCCTTGACGGAGAAGCAAGGCTGCAAACAGGCCTATCATCAGCAGGATGAGTACCGGGGCAAGCCATCGCCGTGCTGGAATCGCATGCTCGATGGGCGGCATGCCGTCTGGCGCACGGGTCGGTTGTCCCGGCTGTGAGCCTCGTGTAGTGGCTGGGTCCTGTGCTTCCGTCCCGGTATGCCGATGCGCGGCTGCAGCCCCTGCGGCAGGCGCATTCTGGGGTTCCGGTTGTTCCGGGTCGGCAGCCTCAGGTTCCGGGGCTACCGGGGAGAAACCGCCATCTTGCGATAGCAGCCCGGCAATGTCTGCCAGCAGCCGGGCTTTGGCGTCGAGCTGTGTTTGCAGGAGCGCAAGTTCCTGTTTCCAGTGCTGTTCCCGTTGCAGGGCCGTTGCGCGCATATCGTCGATTTGTTCGAACTGCCGCTGGTTTTCGGCCTGTAGCCGCTCATAGTGGTCCTGCATTTGGTCCAACCGTGCTTGCAGGTTTTCGCACTCGGTAGCATGCTGTGCGGTCTGGTTCTGCTGCTCTAGCAGGAGCGACTCGGCTGTGGTTCGCTCGGTTTCGGCTGTTTCAAGGCGTTCCGTCACATGTCGATTCTGGTCGGAGAGCAGCGTGTTTTCTGTCCGAAGCTTCTGGTACGCTGCCCGGGTTTGGGCATATTGTTCCCGCAGTTCGGCCGCTTGATGCGACAGCATCTCGATACGGGCAGAGGGGGGCAGGTCAGGATCCATCGCCTGTTGCATGTCCCATTCCCGTGAGGTGGGGCTGGGCGCGTATGCCGTATGTTCGGTATCGGAGTCGGGCGCAGGCGGGGGTGTTGCAGCGGCAGATGCCTCCGCTGCGGGTTCGGATTCTTCCGTCACAAGCTCTGGCACATCCTCCTCCGGCACATCCGTTTCGTCCGCATCCACCGTGGCTGTGTTGTCCGTGGCTTCATCTGGCGCTACAGTGGACGTTTGCTCCGCCTGCGGTATCGGTTCTTTGGGAGAGATAGCATCGGCTGCATAGCTATTGTCGGCCGCCGTATCTGGCTCCGCCGGGCCTGCTTCGGGGTCAAGCAAGGGGATCCGTTCCCCGCTTCTGCGATTGACCATGGCAATCGGGGCAGGATCGGGGTGGGTGGCAAGCAATTCCTCGATCAGCTTCCGATGAAACGGCCCGACCTGCTCTTCGTCAGCCAGTACGAGCATCCAATCCATTGCCAGCTCAGGCCAATCGGCGGCATTCGTCCAGGTAACGGTATCCTGGGAGATGGCATGGTCGGGCTCTATACGTCCTTCACAGCACCAGTCGATCAAGGTCTCCCAATCAACAGGACCGTACGCCTCCCCATCCCCGGTTTTCAGGTAGAAGGCCGAGGCGGGATTGTTTGGATTGGAATCGGTAGTTGTCATAGGCTTGCATTCAAACAGGTACGAGCAAGAAGATCAACAGGGATTTCCATGTGGACATTCCGCTGCGGCCGTTTTGAGGTTCTCCTTGCTCACATCAAGCACCGGGAGCGCAAAAAAAAGGCGAAGAGCAGAAGTTCTTTATGCGACCTTGGTCTTGCGTATGAAGCCTACATTTTGCAATGTGTCAAATGTGGATAGCGAGAGGTGTGCTGGCGTAACGCGTTAGAACGATCTGGATAGAAATCAGGTAGAGGGTATGGAAACGAAAAGAGTCAGACGGGTGGCATGCAAAACGCTGGGCTGCCGCCTGAACCAGCATGAGACGGACGCCCTGGCGACAACATTCAAGCAAGCAGGGTACGAGATTGTTTCGTTTGATGCGCCGGCAGATGTATATGTGGTGAACACCTGTACCATCACGAATCAGGGCGATCGAAAATCGAAAAGTGCCATCAATCGGGCTACCCGTTCATGCGCAGGAGGCATTGTGGTTGTAACGGGTTGTATGGCAACCAGCCAACGGGATTGGTTGGAAGACCGCGACGATATTACCTATGTTGTGGAAAACGACCGTAAGAGTGCAATCCCGGCCCTTGTCGAGGCACATCTCCGGGGCGAAATGCTGCATCCTGCCCGTTTGGAAGGTGGCGTGTTTTCGTTCGGGATGACCGGGCAGGGGTTTCATACCCGGCAAGCCGTAAAAATCCAGGACGGATGCAATAACTTCTGCACGTATTGCATTGTCCCGGCAGTTCGAGGACGCGCCGTGAGCCGTCCTGCACAAGATGTCCTTGCGCACGTACGAAAGGTCGTCGACGAGGGCGCCCGCGAAATCGTACTGACCGGAGTCAACATCAGTCGCTATACCGACGAATCATTCGGCTTTGCGGATTTGCTCGAAGCGGTATTACAGATCGAGGGCAATTTTCGGATCCGCATTTCTTCCATTGAACCGGAGGGTTTTACGCCGAAAGTACTGGATCTGTTTGAAAACCCCAAACTGTGCCGCCACCTGCACTTGTGCCTGCAAAGTGGATCGGATCGTATCCTCAGGCAGATGCGCCGCTTTTATACCGTCGCACAGTTCCGCCATATCATCGCACAGTACCGTGCCCGCTTTCCGCATTTTAATTTTTCGACCGATGTGATTGTTGGGTTTCCGGGCGAGACCGAGGACGATTTTGCAGAGACGATGGCCATGGCACGCGACATGGCCTTCAGTCATATCCATACCTTTGTGTATTCCCGACGTGCGGGAACACGCGCTGATCGTATGCCGGACCAAATCAGCAAGGAGATCAAGGCTGTCCGGAGCCGTATGGTTCGGGCACTGGCAGACGATATGAAGCGAGCCTACCGTACGCAAGCGCTGGGTCAGGAGCAGGACCTTTTGGTGGAACGGCACGACCAGCAAGGGATAGCCCGTGGTTATACCGGATACTATCATCCGGTCCGGGTGGAGGAAGGCCACTTGGCGGTGAATCAATTCCAACGGGTAAAGCTGCTGGAATGCATGGATGATGCCGAGATGACCCTGCGGGCTGCTGTCGTTGACGACAGTCGATAGGGGACAAGAACGCCCCCCTTGCGGACCGACATCATGCGGATCGGGTGTCGATCGCGGTTTTCAAAGCAGGCGTAACCAAGTCTGCGAGCACACGGTTGCCGGTGGCTGAAAGATGCACGGTATCCTGCGTAAGGATGCCCTGCTCGTTGTTTTGTGGATTGTGCTTCTTGAGATACGCCAGAAAAGCCTTGCGTAGATCCAGAAGCTGAATGCCGTATGCATCCGCAATCTGGCGCCCTGCGTCTGCATAGTCATCGAGCATCGGGTCGTATTCGTTCGTACCATCGTTTTTTTCGCCGATCACGGTCGGGGTACAAAGAATGATTCTGGCACCTGCGGCTTGGATACGCGTGACGATATCGCGGAGGCCGGACACAAATTGTGGCTTGGGTGTTCCTTCCTGCCGCTTCCAGTGCCACACATCGTTAATCCCTATATAAATCAGGCTCCTCCGCAGAATCTGTGGGTCAGAAAACCAGTCAGGCTCCCTGGTTATGC
>CAZRCN010000053.1:0-10592 GCA_964598575.1 uncultured Victivallales bacterium
AAATCACCCCATTGTTCTCCGGTAATGGCAAATGGCTGGAGACGACCTGAAACATCGAATTCAACGCACTCAATATATTGATGGAAGCGAACGCCCTGATCACAGAAATAGTGATAGACCTGCAACGGCTGCTGAACGTTGAATAAGCAGTACGCGCAGCGCAGGTTACAGTCAGCCGAGGTGGGTTTGACGAGCAAACTGAAAGGCTTCACGGATAAATCTTCCCACCGGTGGATGGCATCGGTGCCTTGGCTACCGCATATATATATTTTGCTCGCGTCGCGGGAAAGAACACATCGATCGCTGGCCGGTAAGGGTCTGGCCTCGTGTTCCGAATGACGCCAATCGCTTCATCAGGAAACAACACACGCATTCCCTTTTTGAACATCTGTATTGATGGCGGCCGATCAGCGTCATAGTAGATAGAATTCAACCGTTTAAGTTTGATTGCCCTGAGGACCTCCGCATCGGACCCCTGCAACAGCACCAGGTGCTTGCGGCTGAGGGTCCAATGCTTTGCGATCAAACGCAATTGTCCGACAATATGCGGAGGAACATATTTGGATCGTCCGCAGCCATCGCGAAGCAATGCGCGAGGTGACAACCTGTTCCAGGTCTTCAAGGTTTTAACCGTTATCCCCAAAGTGGCAGCTACGTCTTCGATGCTATAGCGAATCTGACTGGCCATCGACTTCACGTGGGAAGGATGGATATGCAATCGCTGTCCCTGCCCCTTGATAGATGTGCACCCCTTAAGTCTACCGCTGTTGAAATAACGTGAAATCGTTCCGGGACGGAGCTGAAAATGCTTTTCAAAATCCGTTGCGGTCGGCCAGTTCAAATGAAACGGACGAACGCCCTGCATCAGCTTGCTCAAGCTACTGTGAGAAAACCAGTAGCGCTTAAGCCGTATGCGAGAAGGAATACGTATTGTCTTCGTCTCAACGTGGCCACACGGTCCTGTACATCGCTGCGTGAAAAAACCCCTCCTGGCGATTTCACTAATCGTCTGAACCGCAAGTCCCGTCTTCGAGGATACATCGTTAATCGGGAATACATATTCTTGATCATAATCAAGAACGCCTACATCGGAGGGATTGATGTGGACTCTCTGCCGGATCACGGATTGCTGTCCGCGAATGCGTCCCGCCTTGTAGAGTTTCAGCACGTAAGTAGTGCTTGTCCCGAGATCGCGCCCAATTTCTTCGGCAGTGGGCCATCCTTCCAAGTTTGGCCGCACGGCATCTTTGAACGCACGCATCGTCTGCTCGGGGATCAGCCATCGTTTCACAGGCCGAGCGGCGTCAAGCATGATGCACACGGTTTCATATTGGCGGTCATTGCCTACACGGGTGATGCAAACCTCTCTCTTGGCCAGCAGGTCACAAACGGTTTGCTTGGAAAGGCCTGTTGCGCGACACACATCAACCACGGTGAACAGTTCGGTTGCATTTGTGTAGGGTTTGAACTTGCCTATATGACAACGATGAATCACCGAAACCCCGGTTTGGTCAGACCGGCGATAGGGCAAGATTCCCGACGCCATACGCTTACGCACAAAATGAGTACTGCACCCGACACGTTGTGCAAACGCGAGAGGGGTTAGCCAATGCTGATCGCTTCGTTCGGACATACTGTCACACATTGCCCGCACTCCGTACATTTGTTTTCGGCGATCACCGCCTTGTCGTCTTCCATCGTAATTGCCTCTATGGGGCAAGCGTCTACGCAAAGCCCGCAACCGATACATTTATCCTCATCTACTTGTGCCGCCATGACTATCTCTCCTTCTCATTTGTTTACCATCATGAAGAACCGAAAGGGGGCTCAACAGGCCCCGCGGGTTCAACGTGGCCCCTTGCTTTCGGCGTCTTCAGGCTATTCCTTTTCTTCGCTCTTGGCCGCGATCTCCGCAATGCGTTTCTTGATTCCCTCCAGCGCATCTTCGAAGGTCTTCGCTTGTCCCTTGAGCAGGTCGGTTTCCTGCTGCGGGGTTGACACCGCGCCAGAAGGCGCACCGTACGGAGGAATCGCCGCTCCATAGGGATACGCGGGGGCTGCGTAGGATGCTCCCCAGTAGCCCCGGCCACGACCACCGCGAAATCCCAATCCCAGCCCCCGGCCGAAACCACGGCCCCGGCCAAAACCAAATCCGCTCGCATACGCAGGCCACACCCGCGGTGGCGACAGGTGACCACTCCGCCAGTCAGCCAAGACCGACCCCGCCTCTCCCATTGCGTTGGGAATCACTTGAATGCCATGTCCCCGAACCGATGCCCATGTGCTCTGATCGATCGCCGCGCACAGCAGCAGCCCAACGTCACGACGTACCAACTCACGACCCCATGCGAGGGGATGCCACCCATGTGTTGAAAGCACCTCGGCACCGTCCAAATCGGCCTGTCCGCCCGCCTGCGTCGGAGCATTGTCTCCGACAATTCGAAGATCCACCCCCGCAAAGCAAGCCGCCATCCTGCCATGACTGACCGCCAGTGCCGCTTTCATCATCACTCTTGGCAGCAAACGCCGTGCCAAGTGACGAATACATTCTGCAACCCACAGCCAGTCAACAATCTGCGGCATTTTCGCCGATTTAGGGCGAGCCACTTAGGTATGGCAATCTGCAAGACTTGACCGATAAGACGTGGCATCCTGCGAGGGTACTCCTGACAGGCTGAGCCTCCAAAGTTCCACTGGGATGCCCGCCGTATCGGAATCAAAGAGACCGGCTCCATGCCTCGAACTAAATTGATGGTACGCAATGCCAGGCCCGCCGGCCAGACACCAGATTGAACTCATCCACATTTTTATTGTATAAGCATATCAGCATATGCTAATGTATTTCCCATGAATGACCCAATCCGTCTGGCCAGGATATTGAAGGTGCTGTCCGTACCCGCGCGTGTGCGGATTATCCAGCTTCTCAAGGGGCGGGCCCTGTGCGTCAACGCATTGACGGCACGGCTTGACATGACGCAAGGCGCGGTCTCGCAACATTTGCGGATCATGCGGGATGCGGGACTCGTTGTGGACGAAAAGCGCGGCTACTTCGTCCATTACCGTTTGAACGAAAAGGCACTCGCCGGTTGGCAAGTACAACTAACAAACCTGCTGGACCCGACCCACGGGGCCTGCGCAAACGAGAAAAGAGCATCGAAATGTGCTGAATATTACAAAAGAGGTGGCACATGACCAGCAATGAAAAAACAGCAATTGAAGTGCGTGGCCTGGTCAAACGGTTCGGCGATGTCGAAGCCGTAGCAGGCATCGATTTCGATGTGCGCGAAGGCGAGTTGTTCGGCTTCCTGGGTCCGAACGGCGCGGGCAAGAGTACGACCATCAATATCCTGATCGGGCTGGCCCGGCCGGATGCAGGCACCATCCGCATCAGCGGGATTGACTGCTCAACGAACCCCAAGGCCGCCCAACACCTGATGGGCGTGGTGCCGGATGAGAGTAATCTTTACCCCGAACTGACAGGATTCGATAACCTGAGTTTCTGCGGCTCGCTTTACGGCATGCCCCGGCGTGATCGTGAATTACGGGCGCAAGAGCTGCTCAAGCGTTTCGGTCTTGCCGAAGCCGGAGGACGAAAGTTCGGCGGCTACTCGAAAGGCATGAAGCGCAAACTCACCATCGCGGCCGGCATCATCCACTCGCCGGCCATCCTGTTCATGGATGAACCCACCACCGGCATCGACGTCGCCAGCGCACGGCAGATTCGACAGCTCGTCTCCGACCTGAATGCAAACGGAACAACCATCTTCCTGACCACGCATTACATCGAGGAGGCCGAACGGCTCTGCGGGCGCATCGCCTTTATCGTCAAGGGTCGCATCGTCCGTACCGACACCGTTCAGGAGCTGATGCGGCGGACCGACGGACGTCATGTGGTGCAATTTGCCGTATCCGGGGGAGCGGTCAAACTGTGCGAGTCTATCGTCGCCGGTTTTCCCGGCCTTCAGTGCCAAGCGGTCTCTGACACCGCTGTGCGTATCGAGTCCCAGGAACCGGTACGCATCGGCCCGTTGGTGCGCCTGATGGAAGATAGCGGCGCGGAAGTGACCGAGGCGCGCAAGCTGCGCCCATCGCTTGAAGATGTCTTCGTAGAGGTCACCGGCCTCGAGGCGGGCGTGATGAAACAGGAACGGGAAAAGGCCAGGATGGGAGGTGGCGCATGAAGGCATGGATCGCATTCTGGAATATTCTGGCCAAAGATTTCCGGGCCTACTACCTCAAGCCGCCCAACATCAGTTGGGGCCTCATCTTCCCCTTCGCATGGGCGGGGATGTTCTTTATCCGATCCGGTTCGGGTCTGGATAGCGTACCGACTCTGCTGCCGGGCGTGATGGCGGTGTCCGTGCTGTTCGGCACGACCAGCCTGCTGTCCGTCACCGTGACGTTCGAGAAGAAGGGCCGCTCGTTCGAGCGGCTGCTGCTGGCCCCCATTCCGCTGGAACTGCTCATGCTGGCCAAAACCGCTGGAGCCATCCTGTTCGGCGTGGCCAATGCCTTTGTGCCGGTCATCATGGCCGCCTTCCTGATGGACATCTCGCAAATCAACTGGGCGACGCTCATTCCCGCCATCGTGCTGATTGCGGTCAGTTCGACCTTCCTGGGGCTGTTCATCGCCGTATCGGTCAGCGAGGTGTTCGAGGCCCAGACGTTTTCGAATTTTTTCCGCTTCCCGATGCTGTTCTTGTGCGGACTGTTTTTCCCGGTGGCGCAGTTGCCCGTCTGGCTGCGGCCACTGTCCTACGCGCTGCCCCTGACCTACGGGGCCGATCTCCTGCACGGCTCGATCCACCGGGCGCCGCACCTGCCGCTGGCGCTGAATTTCGGGATGCTGCTTGTGTTCTGTATCCTACTGTTCGCGTTCAGCCTGCGCAATGTCCGGCGAAAGTGGATCGTGTAACGGAAGAGGGTGCGATGCCAGAATCCTCTACCGATCCTGTGCGCAGATTAGCATTGACGTTGCGAGACACCTATGCCAGAACTGGCAGAGTGGGTTGTCGAGTGTGACAAAGTGATTACGTTCTGAGCGCTCTTATGCCAAAAACCGCCCCTTTCGAGACACATGCCGACCGTTACGAAGCGTGGTTCGAACACCACGCCGCGGCCTACCAGTCCGAATTGCGGGCCGTGCGCGAACTGTGGCCACCGGGCGCAGATGGCCTGGAAGTCGGAGTGGGAGCGGGACATTTTGCCGGGCCGCTGGGGATCAAAACGGCCGTCGAACCAGCAGCCGCCATGCGGAAAGCGGTGGCGCAACGCGGTATTGACGCTTTGGATGGTGTCGCGGAGCGCCTTCCGTTCCCGGACGCACGGTTCGAGGCCGTGCTGATGGTGACGACGATCTGCTTCCTGGATGACCCGGAGCGTGCGGTTCGCGAGATGGTCCGCATCCTGCGTCCAGCCGGTTGCGCCGTCATCGGATTCGTGGATCGGGAGAGTATCCTGGGCCAGGCGTACGAACGCAAACGCAATTCCAGCGTCTTCTACGGCGAAGCACGGTTCTACAGTGCCCCGGAGGTATGCGCGTTGTTGTCGGGAGTCGGTTTCGTGGACTTGGAGTGCCGCCAGACCGTATTCCGGCATCCCGGCAAGATACAGGAGCCGGACCGGATCGAACCGGGATTCGGCGAGGGCGCTTTCGTCGTCGTGCGCGGATGGAAACCGTCGAGATAGACCGGGCTGGATTTAGGGGGCGTTCGTGCGTATCACGCCCGTTAGTACAGACAATGTGGAGACTGTTTCTTGGAAAGCACCGATGAAGATCTCATCCACGGATTTCTGATTGCGTGCCTATCGGCTCTGTGATATGTAGTAATCCGTTTTAGTCTGTATCATTGCGAAGCATTTGCGACGCTACGAAGTGGAGGCACGAACCAATGTCAGGACCCGAAAGATGGCATTCGCTTGAGGAAATAGCGGAACACCTCGGCGTAAGCCAGGATACGATTCACCGCTGGATCAGAACGAAGAATATGCCCGCTCACAAGGTTGGCCGACTCTGGAAGTTCGACGTTTCAGAGGTCAACGCTTGGGTGAAATCCGGGAAAGCCGGAGAGAGTACTGAGGAAAACTGAAATGCAGTTGACGGACTACCACGCCGCCAAGGAGATCGAGAGCCGCAAGGACGAGCTTATCGACGCCGTGGAGGCGCGCCTGAAGCAGAACATCACGGAGACAGCACTTTTTGAGATCGAATGGGAAGTGGAGTGAACCGCGAATGAACACGAATGATCACGAATTGAATAGAGGTTTCAGCGGACTATTTGGCCGTGTCGTGTCGATTCTTGAAGACGCAAGATCGCACGTTGCGCGGACGGTGAATTCCACAATGGTCATTGCCTACTGGCTCATCGGTCGCGAGATTGTCGAGGATGAACAGCAGGGCAAGAGGCGTGCGGAATATGGGAAGCTGCTGATAGACGATCTTTCGATGCGACTGACGGAGCGCTATGGTAAAGGATTCTCCACGACCAACTTAAGGTATTTTCGCCAGTTCTATCTGACCTACAGAGGCCGTGTCCCGGAGATTCGCCACCCATCGGGTGGCGAATTCGCGGATCCGCGAAAACTCCGGCCAGAAGATGGGGGATCAACACAGAACCGCCACCCGGCGGGTGGCGAATCCGAAAACAGTTTCCACCCGAACCTGAGCTGGTCGCATTACCGCGCCCTGATGCGCGTGGAAAACGAGGAATCGCGGTTATTCTACGAGCGCGAAGCCGTTCGAAATCGGTGGAACAAGCAACAACTTGAACGGCAGATCAACACCATGCTTTTCGAACGTCTGCTCAAGAGCCGCGATAAAGACGGCGTCCTCCAGCTTGCCAATGAGGGATTGCAGCCCAGTCAGCCTATAGACGTCATCAAGGACCCTTATGCGCTGGAGTTTCTCGGATTGCCGGAGTCGCATCGTCTGGTTGAGAGCGATCTGGAGACGGCCCTTACCGACCACATGCAGGAGTTCCTGCTTGAGCTGGGTGCGGGTTTCGCCTTCGTAGCCAGACAAAAACGGCTGACTCTCGACGGCGACCACTTCTATACGGACCTGGTCTTCTATCATGTACGCCTCAAGTGTTACGTCATTATCGATCTGAAGACCGAGAAGCTGACCCACGGGGACCTTGGCCAGATGCAGATGTATGTACACTACTTCGACCGCGAAGTCTGTACGCCGGAGGACAACCCGACGATCGGCCTGATCCTCTGCACCGACAAGAACGACGCCATGGTCGAATACGTCCTCGACGAAGGCAAGGAACGCATTTTCGCCAGCCGTTACAAACTTGAACTCCCGCCAAAGGAAGAGTTGCGCAAGCTCCTTCTGAAGTGGCGGAATGAAGATCGCATTGCGTGAAAAGGAGTTGATATGGATATGCCCGAAAAAATGGATTTGCGGTCGTTGGACGTTGCCGAGGACAAACGCCGGCAACTGGCACAGCTTTTCCCCGAAGTCGTGACTGAGGTAAGGGAAGAGGGAGGGGGAACCACGAATGGACACGAATCAACACGAATGGGGAGGTATCGCTACGCGGTGGATTTTGAGAAGCTCAAAGGCGTGTTGGGCGAGTTTTCGGAGATTCTGGAGAACCAGCGCGAACGCTACGGCATGACCTGGCCGGGCAAGAACGAATGCCTCAAGATCATCCAGCAGCCCAGCATCGCCACGCTCAAGCCCTGCCGCGAGGAATCCATCAACTTCGACGAGACGGAGAACCTGTTCATCGAGGGCGATAATCTGGAAGCCCTGAAACTTCTCCAGAAGGCCTACTACGGCAAGGTGAAGATGATCTACATCGACCCGCCGTACAACACAGGCAAGGAGTTCATCTATCCCGACAAATATTCCGAGAATCTCGACACCTATCTCAGCTACACCGGGCAAGTGGATGCCGAAGGCCGCAAGTTCTCCACCAACACCGAAGCAGAAGGCCGCTTCCACTCCAAATGGCTCAACATGATGCTGCCCCGCCTCTATCTGGCCCGCAACCTCCTCCGCGACGACGGCGTGATCTTCATCAGCATTGATGACCACGAAGTGAAGAATCTGCGGGAACTCTGCGACGAGGTCTTCGGGGAAGAGAATTTTGTGGCACAGCTCATATGGGAGGGTGCTAACAAAAATGATGCACGACAGATTGGGATTGCGCATGAATATGTCATTGTGTATTCGCGGAGTCGTATTGATCTGCCTGTTGGATGGCGAATAGCCAAAGAGGGGACTGAGCCCGTGTTCAAAGAGGTCGAACGCCTTAAGAAAAAACATGGCAAGGATTTCAAGGCGGCCTCAGAAGAGCTTGCATCTTGGTTTCGTTCAATGAAGGCAACGACATCTTTTTCTCTCCGCCGATTCAGAAATATCGATGAGCGCGGTGCCTACAAGGAGGATGACCCAACTGCGCCCGGTGGACGTCACTTTAATCTAATGAATCCACGAACAGGCGAACTGATCCCTCTGCGCAAAAACCGAGGGTGGGGATTTGATCAGGAGACCTTCAATAGACTCGTCGAAGAAGGTCGTATCACATTCGTTACGCCAACAAGCGTAATGGTAAGAAGATATCTGCACGAGACAGATAGCGTCACACCTCCAAGCGTCTTCTATCAGCCAGCCAGATCTGCTTCCGAGCGTTTAGGAAAGCTCCTCGGTCAGAATATCTTTGACTATCCAAAGGATGAATTCATCATCGCTAAGTTTCTTGAGATGTCTACTGGCGCCAGTTCGCAACCAGACATCATTCTCGACTTCTTCTCCGGTTCCTGCACGACCGCTCATGCCGTTCTTGAATTAAACAAGCAGGATGGGGGCAACCGGAAGTTCATCATGGTGCAGTTGCCGGAGCCATGCGACGAGAAATCCGAGGCGTACAAGGCGGGGTACAAGACGATTGCCGACATCGGCAAGGAGCGCATCCGGCGCGTCATCAAGAAGCGGTCAGAAGACGAACCACGAATAGACACTAATAAACACGAATCAAAGCAGGAACAGCTTTTTTCAGATCCGGAAATTAGTGTCCATTCGTGTCCATTCGTGGTTCAATCTCCCCCCGGCTTCCGCGTCTTCAAGCTCGCACTCTCCAACTTCCGCCTTTGGGACGGCTCACAGCCCGGCGAAGACCCGGAAAAGATCGCCAAGCAGCTTGAGCTCCACGAGCAGCACATCGACCCGAACGCCACGCCGGAAGACCTTCTTTACGAGCTTCTTCTCAAGGCCGGATTCCCCCTGACAACCAAGGTCGAACCACTCTATCTATTCGACGGTAAACTCCAGAATGAGGAACCACGAATAGACACGAATCAACACGAATCCAAAGACAAGAATATTGGTGTCCATTCGTGTTCATTAGTGGTTCCTTCCGTCTTCTCGATCGCGGAGGGCGCGCTCTTGATTTGCTTGCAAGACGAGATCACGAAGGAGCTCATCAAGGCGATGGCCGATGCCGATCCGCTTCAGGTGATCTGTCTGGACTCCGGGTTCAAGAACAACGACCAGCTCAAGGCGAACGCGGTTCAGACCTTCAAGGCCCGTAACAAGAGTGCCGAGACTGCGACTGTCTTCCGAACTGTATAGAGGGGGAGGAACCACGAATGGACACGAATGGACACGAATCAGGAAAGAAGGGAGCCCAGAAGAAGGAGGGCTCTCTCGTTAGGTCGTCGGCGGCGGAGTATCTGACTTTTGTCGCGGCTGGCGGCGGGTCGGAAACCAGCGTGGAAATGCGCTACGAGGACGAGAATATCTGGCTGACGCAGAAGATGATGTCCGTACTCTATGACGTGTCGGTTCCCGCCATCAATCAGCACCTCAAGCGGATCTTTGCCGACAACGAACTGGAGGAGGAATCAGTTGTTAAGCAATACTTAATAACTGCTGCGGACGGAAAGAACTACAACACAAAGCACTACAGCCTCCAGGCCATCATCGCCGTGGGGTTCAAGATCGAGAACGAGCGCGCCGTGCAGTTCCGCAAGTGGGCAAACCAGATCGTCAAGGACTACACGATCCAGGGCTGGACCATGGATGTGGAGCGACTGAAGCGTGGCGGCATCCTGACGGACGAGTTCTTTGAGCGTCAACTGGAGAAGATCCGGGAAATCCGGCTTTCGGAGCGGAAGTTCTACCAAAAAATCACGGACATTTACGCCACGGCGCTGGACTATGATCCCACCGCATCAGCGACGAAGCGTTTCTTCGCCGCCGTGCAGAACAAGATGCACTACGCCATCCACGGCCAGACCGCAGCCGAGGTCATCGTGGACCGTGCCGACCACAAGAAGGAGAATATGGGGCTGACCAGTTGGGAGGGCGCACCCAGCGGCAAGATCCACCGGTATGATGTCTCCATTGCCAAGAACTACCTGTCCGAATTTGAGCTCGGGCAGATGCAGCGGGTCGTCTCGGCCTATCTGGACATGGCGGAAATGCAGGCCATGCGAAAGATTCCCATGACCATGGCCGACTGGGAAGAGCGTTTGAGCGGGTTCCTGCGACTCTGGGACCGGGAGATTCTTCAAGATGCGGGCAAAGTTACCGCGGAACTTGCCAAGGCTCATGCCGAGAGTGAATTCGAGAAATACAG
>CAZRCN010000053.1:10692-16414 GCA_964598575.1 uncultured Victivallales bacterium
GGGAGGAACCACGAATGAACACGAATGAACACGAATTGTTTTTGAAGAAGGAAGTGTTCGACGTGGTGGGCTGCGCGATGGAAGTGCTGAACGCACTGGGACACGGGTTGCTGGAGAAGCCGTATGAGAACGCACTGGTTGTCGAATTCGGCTTGCGTGGCATTCCGTACAAGCAGCAGCCACGGTTCGACGTGCTCTACAAAGGTGTTTCCGTTGGCGAGTACATTCCTGACCTCATTACGCACGATCAACTCGTAGTCGACACCAAGGTCATAGAGCGAATCACCGACCACGAAATCGGCCAGATGATGAACTATCTCAAGATTACAGGCCTGAAGGTCGGCCTGATTCTCAACTTCAAACGAGCCATACTGGAATGGAAACGCATCGTTTTATAGAGGAGGAACCACGAATGAACACGAATAGACACGAATACCCATCTTTCTCATTAGTGTCCATTCGTGTCCATTCGTGGTTCAAAAAAAGGATTTGCCCATGAAACTGAAATTCGACGCCAACCTTCCTTATCAGCAGGAAGCAATTCAATCCGCCGTCGGCGTGTTCGAGGGGCAGCCCTCGAACCAGAGCCAGTTCGAGGTGAGTTTCACCACGCAGATGGACATGCTGGAACAAACCGAGCTTGGCATCGGGAACCGCCTCGCCATCGACACCGGCCGCGTCCTTGACAACACACACACGGTGCAGGAGGCGAACGACATACCAAAATCCCGCGACCTCGGCACCACCATCTATCCTTCCGGCAAATCAACCATCAACCCTCAAACATCATACATCTTCCCCAATTTCTCCGTCGAAATGGAGACGGGCACCGGCAAGACCTACGTTTACCTGCGCACGGTTTTCGAGCTCAACCAGAAGTACGGCTTCAAGAAATTCATCATCGTGGTTCCAAGTGTCGCGATCCGTGAAGGCGTACTCAAGAGCATCGAGATCACGAAGGAGCATTTCGCCGGGATCTATGACAACGTGCCGCTCGACTACTTCGTCTACGACTCGAAGAAGCTCGGCAAGGTCCGCCAGTTCGCCACCAGACCGTATTCCGACATCCCGGGGAGATGCAAGAACCGGACCGGATCGAGTCGGGATTCGGCGAGGGCGCATTCGTCGTCGTGCGCGGATGGAAACCGTCGAGATAGACCGGGCTGGATTTAGGGGGCGTTCGTGCGAGAATCAAGTGTCCCTCATCTTCCTCTTGTATTATCATGCCACCTTGTGCAACAATTTCCCCCGTTGTGCCATATGATCCGTATTTAAGAGGTGAGGCGCTGAATGACGAATGAACCATGGGTAACGCTGGATGACATTACCCGGCACCTGAGCGTAAGCCGGGACACCATCTACCGCTGGATTGATGACCGGGGACTTCCGGCGCACAAGGTGGGAAGGTTGTGGAAATTCAAGGTTTCCGAAGTGGACGCCTGGGTCCGCGATGGCAAGGCAGCCACCAATGCTGAGGCGTAGGAGCAAGATGTGACGGGCACAAAGAAGACATCCGGAATCTGGGACAACCACCAGCGGGGGGTGATCGGTGATTTCCTGCGTGAAAGAATACGCCCCGGCGCCGACCTGTCTTTTGTCTCGGCATACTTTACCATCTACGCGTACGAAGCCCTGCGCTCGGAACTCGAAAGCATCAACCACCTTCGCTTTCTCTTTGGCGAGCCTCGCTTCATCCAATCACTTGATCCCGAAAAGACGGACAAGAAGGCGTTCACTATAGAGAATGATGCACTCACGCTGGCAAACAAGCTCGCCCAGAAACGTGTTGCTCGTGAATGCGCCCAGTGGATCCAGGACAAGACGGATATCCGCTCTATCGTGCGCCCCGGATTCCTTCACGGAAAGATGTACCACGTGAATAACAACGGTGTTTCCGAAGCAATTATTGGAAGCTCCAATTTCACTGTCAGCGGCTTGGGACTTGGCGCCCGTGGCAATATTGAATTGAACTTGGAAGTGAATGACAACAGGGATCGCGACGACCTGAAAGCATGGTTCGACGAAGTATGGAATGACGACACCCTCGTCGAGGATGTGAAGCCGGAGGTG
This sequence comes from uncultured Victivallales bacterium, assembly GCA_964598575.1. GTDB lineage: Bacteria > Verrucomicrobiota > Kiritimatiellia > UBA8416 > UBA8416 > T3Sed10-140. The sequence continues at coordinate 12,763 of CAZRCN010000053.1, forward strand.
CTGCGTTTTCTCGCCCAACTCTACCAGAATCATTCACCCCAATTTATCTACTTCAAGACGCTGTTCCACATCTTCGAGGACTACCTCGCCGAAGCCGAGCGTGGCGGATTGCTCGATGCAAAGACCGGATTCTTCGAATCCGACGTCTGGAACATGCTCTACGATTTTCAGCAGGACGGCGTGAAGGGTGCGATCAACAAGATCCTTACGCACAATGGTTGCGTGATCGCCGATAGCGTGGGGTTGGGAAAGACGTTTGAGGCGCTAGCAGTCATCAAGTACTTCGAGCTGCTGAATGCGCGTGTCCTCGTTCTGTGCCCCAAGAAACTGGAAGACAATTGGCTTGTCTATCGCGAGAACGATACGCGAAACCCTCTCCTGAAAGACCGGTTCGCGTACACCATTCGCGCCCATACAGACCTGGGACTCGATAAACATGCCTCGCATAACTGGGGCAACTACGACCTGGTCGTTATCGACGAATCCCACAACTTCAGAAACAACGCGCCCGGCAAGAAACGCGATGATGGAACTCGTCGGATGTCCCGGTACGAGTTTCTGATGCAGCAGGTTCTACAGTCCGGGGTGGATACCAAGGTTCTGCTTCTTTCCGCCACCCCCGTCAACACCAACCTAAAGGACCTGCGCAACCAGATTTATCTCGTCACACAGGATCATGACGACGCATTCCGGGACTCGTTGCGCGTCCATAGCATCGGGCAGACCCTGAAGAATGCGCAAAACCACTTCACACGATGGGCAGACCCGAAGAAGAATCCCGAAAGGCGCGTGTCGGGCCTACTGGAGTCCCTCGATTCAGCTTTCTTCAAACTCCTCGACGAACTGACCATCGCCAGATCCCGCCGGCACGTTGAGCGCTACTACGATATCACCCAGATCGGCCGCTTTCCAGATCGTCTCAAGCCGATCGCGCGCGCGCCGGCCATCGATATCAAAGGCTTCTTCCCAACCTATGACGAGCTCAATGAAGACATCTCACGATACAAGCTGTCCGTCTACAATCCTTCCGAGTACATCCTCCCCGAGTACATCTCCGAGTACCCGGAGGCGGCCGGGGACGTATCCGTTCTTCAGGACCAGAAGAAGCGCGAGAATTACCTGATCGGCATGATGCGTGTCAACTTCCTGAAGCGGCTCGAAAGCTCGGTCGAAGCCTTTGAGATCACCCTCGAACGGACCATTGGAAAGATCAAAGACCTCGAAGACAAGATCCTCCATTTCGACGAGAACCGGTCCGATTACATGAACCCCGGCCTGTTCGACGATCTCGATGATGACGAACTTTCCGACCTCCAGGAACGGCTTTCTGTTGGCAAGAAGCTCGCGTTTCGCCTTGAGCATCTCGACATCAAGCGCTGGCTTAACGATCTTGAGACGGACAAGAAACAGCTCATCAGCATCCATGAGACCGCGGCGGCGGTCACTCCGGATCGCGATGCCAAGCTCAATGAGCTGAAGGAACTCATTGTCGGGAAACAGCAAAGGCCCCTCAACGCAGGGAACCGGAAGGTGCTCGTCTTTACGGCCTTCTCCGATACGGCGCTCTATCTGTACGACTGCTTGCTTCCGTGGGTTCGTGATGAATTAGGGCTTCATGTGGCCGTGGTCACAGGCAGCGGCGATAACAAAACGACCTTCAAGCCGAAGGGGTTCCAGGCGCAGACAGATTTCAACGCCATTCTTACCAATTTCTCTCCCCGCTCAAAACATCGGGAGAAGATGACCAGCATGCCGCAAGAGGGCGAGATTGACGTCCTGATCGCCTCGGATTGCATCTCTGAGGGCCAGAACCTGCAGGATTGCGACTACCTGGTGAATTACGACATTCACTGGAACCCGGTTCGGATTATCCAGCGCTTCGGCCGGATCGATCGACTCGGCTCGACAAATGAACGTATTCAGCTCGTTAACTTCTGGCCTACGGCGGACCTGAACAAATACATCAACTTGAAGGACCGCGTTGAAGCGCGCATGGCCCTTGCGGATCTTGCCGCAACCGGCGAGGACGATCTCCTCAATACCGACCAGATCAAGGATCTGCTCAAGGACGAGATGTCCTACCGTGAAAGACAGCTCCTTCGCCTGAAAGACGAAATTCTCGATCTCGAGGACATGGAGGAGAACGTATCTCTCAGCGAGTTTACGCTCGACGATTTCCGCGTGGAACTCATGAACTACATTGAGGCCAACCGCGCAGAACTCCGCGATGCGCCCATGGGACTCTATGCCCTGGTGCCGCCGCTCAAGGAATTGCGCACCGCCGACCTCTTCGACCGGTCCATGCACGAGATTGTCCGCCCCGGCGTTATCTTCTGTCTTCGGCACACCACGCCTCCGGCCGAGAAACAGCGCAGTGTAAACCCTCTCAACCCCTATTACCTTGTCTATATCCGAGACGACGGAGAGGTCCGCTTCAACTTCGTGCATCCGAAGCAGATTCTCACCATGTACCAGGCGCTGTGCCGCGGGCAAACCGAAGCGTTCAAGGCATTATGCGAAGCATTCGACCGCGACACCGACGATGGCCGCGACATGGGTGAATACACCGCCCTGCTGGACCGGGCCATCGCCGCGATCGGACACGGTTTCCAGAAACGCGCCGTCCAGTCCATGCTCGGCGACCGCAACGCCGTCCTCCCGAAAATATCCGAACAGCCCACCAGCGACGGAGACTTCGAGCTGATTACGTGGTTAGTCATCAAGGAGGAGTCCATACCGTGCTGACCGAATGCGAGATGAAGAAGATTTTCGACGAACTCATTGCTTTACCGTCGGAGACGGAGTGGGTGGAATTCAAGGAGGCAAAGAATAGCGTTCCGTTCAATGATCTCGGATGTTACTTCTCGGCGCTTAGCAACGAAGCCAACCTGAAACGTCGCCACTGCGGATGGCACGTTCTGGGCGTGACAGACAAACCGCCACGAACGATTACAGGAACACACTACCGAAAAGATCGCCCGTCCCTCGACAGGCTCAAGTACGAGATAGCGCAACAAACGAATGGGCTCACGTACCAGGAAATCTACGAGCTGCATACCGGCAAGGGGCGCGCGTTGCTCCTGCAGATCCCGCGTGCACCGGCCGGTATACCGACCTCCTGGAAAGGCCACTATTACGGCCGAGACGGGGAATCTCTTGGCCCGTTGTCCATTCAGGAACTGGAACTCATACGGGGACAGGTTGCCGACGTCGACTGGTCGGCGGAGCCGTGCGCTGGGGCATCGCTGGATGACTTGGACGAAACAGCCGTCGAACTTGCACGTCAGAAGTTTGCCGGCAAACACGCCAATCTTGGCGAGGAAGTCACCCGGTGGTCACCCACACAGTTTCTGGACAAAGCGAAACTCACCCGTGGGGGCAAGCTGACCCGTGCAGCCATCCTGCTACTCGGCAAGCCGGAATCGGCGTATCATGTGTCGCCACATCCGGCACAGATCACCTGGAAGTTGATTGCAGACGAAGACGCCTACGAACATTTCGGGCCGCCGTTCCTTACCACGATTGAGACCATTTTTCAGCGTATCCGAAACACCCGGTTCCGCCTTCAGCCGTTCAACCGTCTTGTTCCCATTGAGTTGACGAAATACGACGCCCGGACGGTACTTGAGGCCATCAATAACTGCATTGCGCA
>CAZRCN010000054.1:0-7812 GCA_964598575.1 uncultured Victivallales bacterium
TTTTTTAAGAAAACACTATTCAAACCGTCAGATATCCTCTACATTCGCAGCCATGAAAATCGAAGCTAGAGACCCACGTAGTATCTATCGCGTACAGGCAACCCGTCCGGAGCTGGAAGGGAAGTTGGGCACGTCCTTTTCCCTATCCAACGGCATGATTGGATTGCGCGGCACCTATGCTGAATGCCCGGAATGGGGGCGGCCGGAATGCTATCTGGCCGGAACCTACACCGACGGCCCGGCCGCCCTACTGGGCTTCCATGACCCCGATCATATCCTGGCCCACCCGGACCGCATTCAGCCGGATGCACGCAAATCCTTACCCGAACATGCCATCCAGACGCTGCCCAACCTGCCGTTTCCCCTTGCGCTCCGTACCACCGTCGCCAACGCAGGGTTTGCTTTCGATACACACAAAGTGCTAAGTGCCGAAAGACGTTTGGAAATAGATGAAGCCACCCTGCACCGCACACTGGTCTTTCGCGACACCGAAGGCCGTCGCACCCGGCTCGATTCCATGCGGTTTGTCAGTATGGCCGACCCCCAGCTCGTCTGCGCCCGCACCGTGGCCAGACGTCTGAATCACGATGCGCCCGTAACCCTTTCAGGGTACCTGCACGAAGCCGTCACCAACACGAACGGCATCAAGCTCTGGCATGCCGGCCAGCGCCTCGCAGAAGACGGCTTGACCGGACTCGAATGCTGCACGGCAAACGCCGACCTGCCCATATCCATTGTACAATGCACCCGCACCGCCGAAACCGAAGCCGGCGCGATCATCGAGATCTTTGCCATCATAGGGCGCATGCCCCTCGAGCAAGCCCGGCAACGCGCCCTGGCTGTCCGGGACCAGGGCTTCGACGCAGCTCGGGCCGCGCACATCCGTGCCTATCAGCAGGAGGTTGCTTCGGCTGCCCTGGATTGCGATGCGCATGCCGCCTTGATGCAAGGCTTCCGCTTCGGGCAAATGCACCTGCATATGGCCTTCAGTCCCATCGCCGAGCAAACGGGCATCCCCATCAAAGGGCTTACCGGGCATGGATACCGATTCCTGAATTTCTGGGATATGGATTTCCATATGTTCCCCTACTATCTCATGACCAAACCCCGGCGAACCCGAAAGCTGCTCGAATACCGCTACAGCCAGTTGCCCCGCTATCGCGAAAATGCACGTTTATGGGGGGCCAAAGGCGCGCAAGTCCCTTGGGAAACCCATACCCGCGGCACCGAGGAAACCGCCCCATGGCTCTGCCTGCAAGATCGCGAAATCCATATTTCGGCTGATGCCACCTATATGTTCATGCGCTACGCCGAGGTAACCGGCGATCAGGATGTGCTGCGCGAGATGGGCGCTGAGTTTGCCTTCGAAACCGCACGCTTCTATGCATCCCGCCTGCAATGGAACCAGCAGGATTCCCGCTACGAACTACCAGATATCGGGTGCCCGGATCAGTACCACACCTTTGCCGACAACAATCTTTTCATTTCCCTGATGGCACAATGGAACCTCCAGTGGGCGGCGGACCTCTTCGACCAACCGCAATATCAATCCATCGCACAGCGCATCGACGTATACCCCGAGGAGGCAAAAGCCTGGCGCCAGATGGCACAAACCCTCTTTCTGCACGAACCGGACGCAGAGGGCATCATTGAACAATGCGATGGTTTCCATGCACTCGACACCGATCTGGATGGGATCTGCGAGACCTACTGCCGTCATGCCCAGGCCGTGAAACAGCCCGACGTGCTTGCCGCCTTCATTCCGTTCGAGCAGCGCTATCCGCGCAACATCCGCCGCGCCAACTGGCATTTCTATAATGCCCGTACGCTGCACGGATCCTCACTCTCGCTACCGGGCATGGCCTATGCGGCTGCGCGCTGCGGCTTGCACGAAGAAGCCCTCTACAACTTGCACCAGTCCTGCCGCATGGACCTCGATGACGTAAATCTCGACACCGAGCGCGGCGTGCATGTTTCCGGTGGTGCCGTGCAGTGGTGTGCCATCGTCCACGGATTTGGCGGCCTTGATGCCGGAGTCGATGGTCTCGCCTTCCAGCCCGACCTGCCACGCCAGTGGCATTTTCTTTCCTTTACCGTCCATTGGCACTTCCAGCCCGTCCATATCTATATCTGCCCAAGCGCAGGCACCGTGCAGATCCGCATTGGCGAAGCCGAAAGCTGTGCCGTCCCCATCCGGGTCGGTGAACAACCCTGGCAACTGCTCAACCCCGGTACCGAACAGACACTTTCGTACCGTACACCCGTAGCCTCGGATACATCCGGCTAATCTCGGCACCAACCATTTGTAACGCGCCCGGAACCAAACCCGATGCCTACCAGAACCTTTACAGCCCATCGGCCCTATGCCTGCTTCCGCCATGCCGCCTTCCGTCGTCTCTTCATAGGAGGCTTTCTGATCCACATCGGCACCGCCGCCCAAAGTGTCGCCATCGGATGGGAGATCTATGCCCGCACGGATTCCGTGCTCCTGCTCGGTCTTGTAGGCCTCATGCAAGCCGTGCCCATGCTCCTGCTCACGCTGCCAGCCGGCTATCTGGCCGATGTCTATGACCGGAAGCGCATCATGTTGATCGGCCTCACCGGAACCACCCTCACCTCGCTTGGTCTCGCCGCATGCAGCTTCCAGCAGGCAGCTATTCCCGCCATGCTCGCGCTGCTGTTTGCGGATGCGTGCTTCCACCGCACCGCCGGACCCGCCGGCACCGCCATTCTCCCCCTACTCGTGCCAGCCGCCGATCTCGAAAATGCGATCAAGTGGCGAACGTCCATGTTCCAGCTATGCTCCGTTGCCGGCCCCGCCCTCGGTGGCATCATCGTGGCCTTCCACGTTCCATCCGCCTACCTGTTCAGTGCGTGCTGTACGACCGGCTTTTTGCTGCTGCTGCGGGGCACCCGCGTTCCCGTGCGTCACCAGGGCAAACCAGGCGCTATCCGCCGACAGCTTCGCGAAGGGATTGGATTCGTCTGGCACCAGAAACTCATCCTGGGGGCTGTATCCCTCGATATGTTTGCTGTCCTACTCGGTGGCGCCGTATACCTGCTCCCCGTTTATGCCCGCGATATCCTGGTGTCGCGTCCTCTCGGCATGAGTCCCGAACAGATGCTGGGGTGGTTGCGGGCCGCACCAGCCATGGGGGCCCTGCTCATGGCGCTGATCCTCACACACCGCCCGCCCCTGCGTCATGCCGGACGCAGCATGCTGCTGGCCGTTGCAGCTTTTGGCCTTGCCACCATCATTTTCGGATTCTCGCGTTCCTTCTGGCTCTCGTTTGCCATGCTGTTCCTGACCGGGGCCTTCGATAACATCAGCGTCGTGGTTCGCCACACCCTGGTCCAGATCCGGACCCCGAACGCATTGCGCGGCCGGGTATCCGCCGTCAACTCCATGTTCATTGGCTCTTCCAATGAGCTCGGCGGATTTGAATCCGGTCTTGTGGCGCGCTTCTTCGGCGTTATCATATCGGTAGTCAGTGGGGGTATCGGAACCATTGCCATCGTGCTGCTTTGGAGCCGACTCTTTCCGGGGCTCCGTCACCTGCAACAACTGGCACAACAGGAACCCGCCGAAACACCGGTAGCCACCACGCCGTAATACCTACACCGGGAAGTCTGGCAGCCCGGCAAAATCGAGGGTGGCAAACAAATCGTCGCGCGTTTCGGCCCGCCGGATAGGCACCACCTGCCCATTCTCGCGCAACAGCAATTCAGCCGAACGCAATTTGCCATTGTAGTTGAACCCCATGGAGTGTCCATGGGCACCCGCATCATGGATCACAACCCAGTCACCCTCCTCCAATGCCGGCAGGGCACGGTCGATGGCAAACTTGTCGTTATTCTCACACAGCGAGCCGGTTACATCATACGTCTGATCCGCCGGTTGTTCCTCTTTTCCGGGGATGGTGATGTGGTGATACGCCCCATACATGCCGGGACGCATCAGATTCGCCATGCAGGCATCCAGCCCCGCATACTGCTTATACGTCTTCTTGATGTGCCGTACTTTCGAAACCAGATACCCGTACGGCCCCGTCACCATACGTCCACACTCAAAGGCCAACCGGATCGGACCCAACCCCTGCCCGGTAATCATCTCCGCATACAGGGCCTGCACTTCCTGACCCAAGGCAGCCAAATCCACGGGCTCCTCCTCTGGCCGGTAGGGAATCCCGATGCCTCCGCCAAAATTGATAAACGAAATCTGAATGCCAAGGTCATGGTGCAACGCTTGCGCCAGCTCAAACAGCATGCGGGCCGTTTCGACAAAATAGGATCGGTTCAGCTCATTGGAAGCCACCATCGTATGCAGGCCGAAATGCTGCACCCCCCGCTCACGCGCCAGGCGATACCCCTCGAACAACTGCTCGCGCGTAAATCCGTATTTGGCCTCTTCCGGATGCCCGATGATGGCATTGCCCTCGCGCAGTGCACCGGGGTTGTATCGAAAGCAGATGCGTTCCGGCAAGCCACCGCACGTCTCATCCACAAAATCGATGTGGCTGATATCATCCAGGTTCAGGATAGCACCCAGCGCCTTGGCCTGCTCGTACTCGTAGGACGGCGTATCGTTCGAGGTGAACATGATCTGCTCGCCCCGCATCCCCAGCCGCTCACACAAGGCCAACTCCGCACCACTGCTGCAGTCCGCACCAAAACCTTCCGCCTGCAAGATCTTCATAATATAGGGGTTAGGGGTGGCCTTTACGGCAAAATACTCGCGAAAGCCCTCATTCCAGGCAAAAGCCGCCAGCAAGGCACGCGCATTCGCGCGCATGGCACCTTCATCATACAGATAAAACGGTGTCGGGTGCTCCGCCCCGATGGCCTCCAACGCTGTAACCGAAACCGGTATCTTCTTCTCTCTCATCTGTCTCTCCCTACGTATTCATTAAAACGACACCAAGCCGGACTCACGCAAACTGTAGAAGTTCTGATCGTTCGCACGGCCATGCCCAAGAATTACATGATCCATTACATGAATATCAATCACCCTGCCCGCCTCCACCAACTGTTTGGTGATCCGGATATCCTCGGCCGACGGGGCCGGATCCCCGCTGGGATGATTATGCGCCAGCACAACGGCTGATGCCGCCCCCCGGATCGCCGCCCGGAATACCTCGCGCGGATGCACCAGACTGGCATCCACAATCCCGCTGGTCACATCCAGCGGTTCACACTTCAGCCGGTTCTTTCGGTCCAGCAACAACACCCAGAACTTCTCCTGTTCCAGCCCCGCTACCCGCATCCCAAGTGCCGTGTGCACATCTTCCGCACGCCGCACCTGCAGCCGTTCCTGTCGACTCTCCTGCTGCATTTGAAGCCCGAGCTCCAGTGCCGCCTTGATAATCTGGGCCTTGACACTGCTGATCCCGCGAATGGTACACAATTCCTCAATTGTGGCCGCACTTAGCGCATGCAAAGAGCCGTAGCGGCGCAATAGCGTTCGTGCCAGATCCACGACATTGATGCCACGCACCCCCGTGCGCAGCAGTAAAGCCAATAGCACATCCGGAGGCGTGTTGCGGAAACCAACCCGGTTTACATATTCGCGCGGCTGGATCGTTGCGGGCAATTCCTGCACTTTGCAGACACTGGCATCCGGCACAAAAGCCGGCTCCGCCAACGGAGCACCCCTACTATGCCATTCGTACGCTTCCATGTTTCCTCCACACCGCCTCCACACGAGCGGCAACGGCACCAACCGAATCGTCGGGCGCAACCGCCACCCATTCCGTCTGCTGCTGGTGCCGAAACCACGTGCGCTGCCGCTTGGCCAGGCGCCGCGTCCGCCGCATCGTTTCCTCCATCGCGTCCGCCTGCGTCATCCGGCCTTCCAGGCAGGCCGCCGCCTCGGCGTATCCGATAGCCTGACGGGCCGTATCTGAAAAGCCCTGCGGACGCGTCAGCAGACCCTGCACCTCCTCCAGCAGTCCCGCAGCATACATGTTTTCCACGCGGCGTGCAATCCGCTCCTGTAAGTACGGTGGATCCACCCACAAACCCGCCACCGGTCCAACTGGCTGCATCTGCTGCCGGGGGCTTTGGGGCATATCCCGTCCAGCCGCCACCTGCTCCAGCGCCCGAATCAGACGGCGCGGATTCTGCGCATCGGACAGCGCGGCCAACGCCGCCGGTGCCACCTGCCGCAAAGCCTCCTGTAGCCCTACAACCCCTTTCTCCTGTAAAAGACGCATCCAGGCCGCCCGCTGCGGACTGGCCCCCACGGGATCCCCCGGAAACCCCGCCAGCAGCGCGCGCACATAGAGACCACTGCCGCCCGCCACAATCACGGGCTGCTCCGCCGGTAACGACGCTAGCTGCGCATGCACGTCCTGCACGTATCGATACACATCAAACGGTTCACTGGGGTCAACCAGATCGATGCCCAGATAGGGGACCCCGCATCTGGCTGCCGATGCTGGCTTCGCCGTACCGATATCCATGCCACGATACACCAGCATGGAGTCTGCCGATACAATGGCGGCCCCCCAGCGCACCGCGATGTCTTGTGCCACATCGGTCTTACCGGCAGCAGTCGGCCCCGTCAACACCCATACCCGGCAAGCAGCACGATTCATAGCGCTTCCTGCCCGTCGACACCCGGCACGGGCACCTGCTGCCGCCGCATATGCAGGAACTGGAGCAATAGCACGATCCCAACGGCCACGCAGATCGCACTGTCCGCCACATTGAAGGCCGGAAAATGCCATTTGCCCCAGTAAAAATCCAGAAAGTCGACCACATATCCGAGGCGGAGACGGTCGATGAGGTTGCCGATGATGCCCCCCACCAAAATACCATAGGCCACGCGCTCTGGGACCGTATCCGCAAAAAAGGCCCGGCGGAACACGACCAGCAGGGTTAACACCACAAGCGATAGCAGAATTAAACCGGTTTGTCGGCCGGCAAAAAGCCCCCACGCCGCACCGGTATTCTGAATGTAGCGTATGTTGAAGAAGCCTGGGATAACGGGCAACACCTCATACAGGTCAAAATACCAGCGAATGATGAGCTTGCTGGTCTGATCCAGCAGCACAACCCCGATCATTATCCAAATGGGCAGCATGCCAGCCTCCCGATGCCATGAAAGTCCCGTCTGTTCACACACCCCATCTCCAAGGCACAACCCACTACCCGCGACACGTCGCTGCCCGCGGCTACGCAGACTCAGACATAACGGTGCTCATTCCAGCCGGAATGATGATTCTGCTCAACCTCCGACTGGCATTCCACGCAGCGCCGCGCAAACGGCAGTGCCTTGAGACGTTGTATCGGGATCACACACCCGCAGGTCTCGCAGATACCGTAGGTCTTGTTCCGAATCCGCTCCAACGCCTCGTCAATTTCAAAAATCGAGTCGCCTTCCCCTGCTGCCAGCTTGAGCGCAAGCTGCCGCTCAAATGCATCCGAACCGTCTTCTTCCGGATTCACCTCGTCCGCCCGTGTGAGCGATGCCCCACGCAAATATGCAATTTGACGGAGCAATTCCGCCCGAATCCGCTTCAGCATCAACTCAAACGAGGCAAGCTGCTTATCCGTCAGACGCCGTGAAGACCCCTTACGCGAGGTTTTTTCTACCTTTTCATCGCGATTTTGGCGGGCTTTGGCCGCCGCCTTGCGGGCCTGGATGCCACGCACAACATCAGCATGATTCGTGTGCGAAAACGGGGAACGTACCTGCCCCCCACTCTTGGAGGCTTTGCTGCGTGTACGCTTCGGCGCTTTTGGCGCTGCTCCCGCCGCGCCCGTTGCCGTCGCTGTCGCTTTCCCGGCAGACGCCCTCTTCACCGGGGC
>CAZRCN010000054.1:7912-16313 GCA_964598575.1 uncultured Victivallales bacterium
CGTCGCGATTTCCCTTTCATTTTTCGAAAAACTTTGTTATGGGTTCGAGCAATGGGTCGCAGCCTACCCCATGTAAAATAAAACAAGGATGAATAGAGATGAAAACGATTGTTATCTGCTCCGGCGGATTAGATTCCGTGATATTGGCTTATAAGGTCGCTGCTGAGCAGGAATTGATGGGCCTGATTTCCTTTGACTACGGACAGCGTCATAAGAAGGAGCTGGATTATGCCGCGAAGGCGGCGGATGCTCTTCGTGTTCCCCATGATATTCTTGATATTGCCGCTGTCGGGAAAGCCCTGAGCGGCTCTGCGCTAACGGATGACATCGATGTGCCCGACGGGCATTACACCGAAGACGCTATGCGCATTACTGTTGTGCCGAACCGCAATGCGATTATGCTGAGCATTGCCTATGGCATTGGCGCAGCGCGCGGTGCGGACACCATTGCTACGGCGGTTCACGGGGGAGATCATTTTATCTATCCCGATTGCCGCCCCGCCTTTATCCATGCTTTTGCGGCGATGCAAAAGCACGCGCTGGCAGATATGGCCGATATGAGGCTCTACACCCCATTTTTACATAAGACCAAGGCCGATATCACCGCCGAAGGCGCAAAGGCTAACGTTCCGTTTGCCGACACATGGTCATGCTACAAGGGGGGCGCTGTGCATTGTGGACGATGCGGCACATGCGTAGAGCGCATGGAGGCTTTCGATCTCGCGGGGATAGACGACCCGACGACCTACGCCGATCCTGCCTTTTGGAAACAGACCGTCGCCGAAGCCAAACGAGAGGCATCATAATATGTATACGATTTACAAGGAATATCATTTTTCAGCTTCGCATACCTTGCCACAACTACCCGCAGACCACCCCTGCTTCCGCCTGCATGGACACAATTATGTGGTGGAGGTCGAGCTGCAGTCCGAAACGTTAAACGCATACGGGTTTGTACGCGATTACCGCGAACTCGATGCGTTGAAAATCTTCGTGGATGAGAATCTTGATCACCGGCATGTAAACGATGTTCTGGGCGATGATAACGTGACGGCAGAACATCTGGCAAAATATCTGTATGATTGGTGCAAAAGTCGTTGGACTGAAGTGACGGCGGTGCGCGTGCGCGAAACCCCGCGAGCCTGCGCGGAGTATCGGCCATCGATACGCAACCTATAACGGATGAGAACCTATGGCCGCGACTATATATGTTGCCGAAATATTTGGCCCGACCATTCAGGGCGAAGGGGCATCGATCGGGCAGCCGACGGTGTTTGTGCGCACCGGCGGCTGTGATTACCGATGTTCATGGTGTGATACGCTGCATGCAGTGGATCCGGAATATAGCCATCACTGGAAACCCATGTGTGTAGACGACATTATGGCGCGTATTGAGGCATTATCGGGCCCTGTGCCTTTAATGGTTACGGTATCGGGCGGAAATCCTGCGATACAGCCCTTGGGCGGATTGATCCATGCAGGACATGCAAAGGGCTATCGCTTTGCCATGGAAACGCAAGGCTCGATTGCACAGGACTGGTTTAATGACCTGGATATTCTGACGCTGTCACCCAAACCGCCCAGCAGCGGCGAAAGCACCGATTGGGAGGCATTGGACGCCTGCTGCAAAGCGGCCGGCAAAACACCCGAGATCGTCCTGAAACTCGTGATTTTGGATCATGGCGATTACGAGTACGCGCGGGAGGTTGCCGCGCGCTACCCCGCCTTGCCGCTTTATCTGCAACCCGTGAACCATACGCCGAACGACGAGATGATTGATATGGACGGCATCATGCATCGTATGCGATGGTTGATTAACAACATCAAGCGTGATCAGTGGTATAGCGTTACCGTATTACCGCAGCTTCATGCGTTGATTTGGGGAAATAAGAAAGGCGTGTAACATGACGGATAACTTCTACGAAAATGTGACCCTGCTTGGCGCAAAGACGCCTTTGCCCAACCGCCCCGAAGAGGCCGTACTCGAATGTGTGCCCAACCCGAACCCCGACATGCTGTATTGCGTGCGCTTCACCGCGCCCGAATTCACCGCGCTTTGCCCGCTGACCGGGGCACCCGATTTTGCGTATTTGATGATTGATTATGTACCGCAAGATTATCTGGTGGAAAGCAAATCGCTCAAACTGTTTCTGGGCGCATTTCGCAATCACGGCTCATTTCATGAGGTTTGCACATTAGAGATTGCCAAACGCATGATTGCGGTTGCCGCGCCCGTATGGCTTCGTATCGGCGGGTATTGGTACCCGCGCGGGGGGATTCCGATTGACGTGTTTTACCAGACGGCCGATGCACCAAAGGGCGTTTGGATACCGCCACAAGACGTCCCCCAGTATCGCGGCCGCGGCTGACATCATGCCTATACCTTCAATTCGAACCACAAGATGTTGTGGTTTCGCTACCCCTTTGCACACATTACGGAATAATAATCAGGTGCTGCGGTTTGTTTCGATTGTCAAACCCGACGCTGGCACCTAGTCTGTTCCTATGTAGTCGGGAATACGGTGCGAATCTGTTGCGGGCTCACCGCTGTAAAAGCTGTCGATTTTGTACCATGGATGAAAATACGCGCCTCCTTGGCTTTGGGGACCGGAGGCTTTTTGTGATGGGGCCTTGTCATGTGCGAGAAAACAAATAGTTCTGCAACGACCTGCGCGCGCATATTGGTATGCACGGGCGATGGCAAGGGCAAGACCACCGCAGCCTTGGGCATGGCCCTGCGCGCGGCTGGCCACGGCATGCCCACACGTATTATCCAATTTCTGAAGGCCGATGCTTCAACCGGGGAAATTGCTGCGTTCAAAGCCTTTCCGCATGTACAAATCCAGCAGGTCGGCAAAGGGTTTGTACCCCAGCCCGACCATCCCAATTACCCCTGCCACCGCACAGCAGCAGAACACGGTCTGCACATCGCAACCGAAGCATTGCGAAGCGGCCAATATACCCTGATTGTTCTCGACGAGATCTGCACCGCCATCGAGCGCGGCTTACTGGCGGAAACCGATGTGCTTGCCATGGCCCGGCTCGCCCAACCAGAAACCATTCTGGTATTGACCGGTCGTGGCGCGCCACCGGAAATCCTTGCGCTAGCCGATACTGTCACAAGCATGCAGTGCATCAAGCATGGGATGGATACCGGTCATAAGGCCCAAAAGGGGGTGGAGTTCTAATGGTATGTCCTGCCTTTATCCTTGCAGATTTTGCAAATGATGCTGTACGCCCTATAACCACAACGGAAAGCGATCGGGCTACCCGATCCTGTCCCATGGATGAATCCGACTGGAGTATGCCTCGATGAAAAAGGGTCTGGTGCTGCTGGCACATGGAAGCCGCAATCCGAACTGGCGCAAGACGTTTGATGACCTAATCGACGATCTACAACACGCTACGAAAGAGGTCTCCATCTGTCTGGCGCATCTGCAAATGAGCGAGCCTTCGCTCCCGGCGGTAATTGACCGTCTGGTCTCTCAGGGCATCGAACATATATGTATCCTTCCCATGCTGATGGCTGGAGGCAAACACACCCGCGAGGATATCCCGGCTGCAGTGACAACCCTACGCGAAACGTATCCGGCCATCCGTATGGAGCTGCTATCGCCGATCGGCAGTCATCCGCGCTTCAAGGCCATGATGCACGAACTGGTAGCGGAGGAACTATGAGACCATCTTTGCCCCGTTCTATCTACCCTGCCAGCCTGATACTGGAGGGCAAGCCCTGCCTGATCGTCGGCGGAGGCAAGGTAGCCACCCGCAAGGCGGGCGGCTTGCTTGAAGCAGGGGCGATCGTCACGGTGATGAGCCCCGAACTGGATGATCGCCTCGCGGAACGGGTGCGGCAGCAGCAGGTACAGTACGTTGCCCGTCCTTTCGAAGCCGATGATCCCGCGGGCTTTGCCCTTGTTTTTGCTGCCACAGGCAGCAAATCGGTCAATCGGGCGGTACTGGAGGCATGCCGCGCACGGCGGGTCTGGTGCTGCCCGGTAGATGGCAACTGGATGGATGGCGATTTCGTGACGCCGGCCGCCTTTCGCTCGGGACCACTCTCGGTGGCCATTTCCACGGGTGGACAGAGCTGTCGGCGTTCGCGCCTGATCAAGGAAAACCTCCAACGCCATGTGAGTATGGTGGATAGTGCCGATTGCGTGGTGATCGGGACGAGCCACCAGCAGATGGATCTGCAGGGACTTGCGCCGTTTCACCTCACAGCCGATCGCATGGCGGAAGTAGGACAGTTGCTGATGCATGTCTGGGGCATCCATGAATTCATGCTGCTGAACACCTGCAACCGCGTCGAGATCATGGCTGTCAAGGCTGCAAGTGCCGGCACCAATGCCCTCGTGCTCAAGATCCTGGGGTTCGACCAACTCCCGCCGCAGCGTTACTACATCAAGCACGGCCTGGCAGCCTTTGAGCACACCGGCCTACTGGCAGCAGGCCTGCTTTCCCAAATGCCGGGCGAAAACCATATTGTCGCGCAGCTCAAGAACGCGCTGGCACATTCCAGCGCTCAGAGATGGGCGGGCGGCATGATCTCGGAATGGATGAACGCTGCGCTCCATATCTCCAAGGATATTCGGGCACAGATACCCGCGCATCTGGTGCAGGGCGAGATTGAGGATGCCGGGGTGCGTTATGTCTGCGACCGATATCCGAACCCGGATACCCCGATAGCGGTACTCGGCGCCGGCGTCGTCGGCCAAGGCGTTGTGCGGCAACTCTCGCAGCAGGGACGCCGCTGCCAGTGGTTTTACCACCAGCATGCACCGGAAGCGTCAGCCGTGCCGGAAGGCGTTACCCTGTGTGCATGGTCGGCCATGGTAGATACGCTACAACAAGCCTGTGTCGTGATCGTTGCCACGGCAGCAACAACACCGGTGCTCAATCTACATACGGCAGTGTATCTTTCTCCGACGGAAGATCTACTCTTGCTGGACCTTTCCACACCCCGCAATATTGATCCAGCCGTGGCAACCGTGCGGCCCGGCATTACCTTGGTTGATCTAGATGATGTGAAAGCGTACGACCATTCGGCCTCGTCCGGCCTGACCGCTTTGCTCCATGAAGGCAAAACAACCGTGCACGCGCATGCGGACATGTACCGCGCCATTATGCGCAGTTTTCAACCGTAGCAGCAATCGGTCTATGGCTGTTTTGTGATCGAAGGCAAAACGGCACGATTGACAGGGTCTTGGTGGTTCCGATACGATACCCGGCATGATACCACAATGGGTGATTGAAAAAAAACGCGATGGGCATGCGCTGGAGGAGGCGGACATACGATCCTTCATCGCAGGCTATACCCAGGGAACCATCCCCGACTACCAGATGGCAGCACTAGCCATGGCTATCTATTTTCAAGGCCTGCAGGATGCGGAGGTCACGGTTCTGACGGATGCCATGATGCGCTCCGGGGACCTGCTTGATACCTCTGGCCTCACCTGCCCGACCTCGGATAAGCATTCTACCGGCGGTATCGGCGACAAGGTATCGCTGCTGCTTGCCCCCCTCGTTGCCTGCTGCGGCGTCGCCGTACCCATGCTCTCCGGGCGCGGACTCGGCATCACGGGCGGTACGCTCGACAAGCTCGAATCCATCCCCGGCTACCGGACCGATCTCTCCGCCAAGGCATTCCTGGACGTCGTCCGCAGCGTCGGTTGCGCCATTACCGGACAAACCGGCTCCCTGGCACCTGCCGACCGCAAACTGTATGCGCTGCGGGATGTCACGGGAACCGTACCCTCGATCCCGCTGATTGCCGCTAGCATCATGTCTAAAAAACTGGCCGAGGGCACGGCGACGCTCGTCCTGGACGTCAAATGTGGATCGGGTGCCTTCATGCAAACCGAACAGGACGCCCGCGCTCTTGCAGCCTGCATGGTGCGGATCGGCTCTGCCATGGGGCGTAGAATGTCGGCCCTGATCACAGCCATGGATCAACCCCTAGGCTATACGGCCGGTAATGCCGTCGAGGTAGCCGAGACGGTACAGGCTCTCCAAGGCCAGGGTGCCCCTGACCTGATGGAGGTAACCTATGCTCTTGGCACCGAAATGCTGCGTCTTACCGGCATCGAAACGAACCCTGTCGCTGCACGCCAACGCCTCGAAAAACAGGTTGCCAATGGATCCGCCTTCGAACGACTCAAACAGATGGTTGCAGCCCAAAAGGGTGATCCTGGCGTACTGGATCATCCCGATCGCCTTCCCGCCGCCCCTGTCAGCCTCCCGCTGGCTGCAACCAAGTCTGGCTATCTCGCATCTGTCGATGCCAAGCGCATCGGGCGTGCCGTGCTCCAGTTGGGCGCTGGGCGCACGCAGACTACCGACACGATCGACCCGCGGGTCGGGCTCTCGGACATCTGCAAGGTCGGACAACAGATCGCAACGGGCGACCCGTTGCTCGTGATCCACGCCGCAACGCAGGATGATATCACAGCCGTCCAGAACCAGCTCCAGCAGGCCATCCAGATTCAGGACCAACCCATCACGCCACCAGAGCTGATCCTTGCAACTATCCATGATGATGAGAAAGAAGCACCGCACCATGCAGGATGACGCGCTCATGGACATAGCTGTTGCCGTCGCCCAACAGGCCTACTGCCCATATAGCCACTTCCCGGTTGGTGCCGCGCTGCTTGCTACTGATGGACGTGTCTTCTCCGGCTGCAATCTGGAAAATGCTTCCTTTGGCCTCACCCAGTGTGCGGAGCGCAACGCCATTGCTGCTGCCGTCGGCCATGGTTACCGCACCTTTACCGCCATTGCCATTGCCGCCCCGACCCCGCCTACACCCTGCGGTGCCTGCCGCCAGGTCCTCACGGAATTTGTGCCACCCGACTTCCGTATCCTCATAGCCTCCCTGCAACAACCACGCAACATCACCACCTTTTCCATGGAAGAACTCCTCCCGCACGCCTTTTCAGGCCTACAACTGCAACAACAATCCTAACAACTACACGAACATGAAAAAAACAACCACACCCAAGCAAGATTCGATTCGCAAGACCTTTGTGCTAGACACCAACGTCCTGCTCCACAACCCGCAGAGCGTCGAGTCTTTTTCCGACAATCGCGTCATCATCCCCATGGCGGTCATCGAGGAATTGGACAAGTTCAAGACCCACAACGACGAGCTTGGGCGCAATGCCCGGCATGTGATCCGGCGCATCGATGCACTCCGTACGCAGGGCAGCCTGCGCGATGGCGTCCCCTTGCCCAACGGCGGCTTGCTCCTCGTGCGCAGTTCCATGCTTACCGATGCCGATGGCATGCTTACCGAAAATGTGCCCGATAACCTGATCCTGCGCCTCGCCTACGAAATGGTGACCCAGCAAGGTGGAGAGGATGTCATCTTCGTCAGTAAGGATATCAATGCCCGCCTCAAAGCCGATGCCCTCGGTCTCGAGGTCATGGACTTCGAAAAGGAAAAAGTCAATTTCGATGAGCTCTACACCGGCTACCGCGAAATCACGGTCCCCCTTGCCACCATCAACGGCTTTTTCAAGGCGCGCGTCTACCAGCACACCAACATCGGGGCCTTCCCGAATGAATTCATTCTCATGCAGGAGCGAACGAAACGCAAACGCGGCAAGACCGCCCTCGCGCGGGTGGTCGAACCCGGCAAACTCATTCATCTCTCCAGCGATCTGGAACGCGTCTGGAACATCCAGGCGCGCAACCGCCAGCAGCGACTGGCCCTGGAGCTGCTCATGGACCCTGCCGTCCAGATTGTGACCCTCGTCGGACAGGCCGGCACCGGCAAAACCCTGCTCGCATTGGCCGCAGCCTTGCAGGCAACCGTCAAGAATCACCGCTACGACCGCATCCTCGTCTCCCGCCCCATTATTCCCATGGGCAAGGATATCGGCTATCTGCCCGGTGCCAAAGAGGAAAAACTCTCCCATTGGATGCAGCCCATTTTCGACAACTTGACCTTCCTGATGAATGAGCCCCCCGAAACACCTACCGGCAACCGCAAGAAAACCAAGCTGACCCCCCGCGATCGGATCGATGCCCTCTTGCATAACGATACCATCACGCTCGAAGCGCTCACCTACATCCGTGGACGCTCCATCCCCAACCAGTACGTCATTGTCGACGAAGCCCAGAACCTCACCCCGCACGAGGTCAAAACCATCGTCAGCCGTGCCGGCGAACATACGAAAATGGTTTTGACGGGCGATCCCTACCAGATCGACAATCCCTATCTGGATGCATCCAGCAACGGCCTGACCTATGCCTCCGAGCGGCTCAAACCGCTGGGCCTCCATGGACACGTCACGCTCACCACCAGCGAACGAAGTCCCCTCGCAGCCGTCGCCGCCCAATACCTCTAACCACCACCCCCTGGATGATGCCTTGCCCATGATGCCGGACGGCACAACTG
>CAZRCN010000055.1:0-15645 GCA_964598575.1 uncultured Victivallales bacterium
TTCTTTCCAACTCCCTGTCAGTCAGTTACAAGTGAGAAACGCACACCCGTGTGGCGGCTAGGCTTGGGTGTGTTTTTTCATTTACGTTTGAACACGTATGACGGTAAGATGCAAATCACCTGTGAGCGTATTGGATATGCGGAAAGTACGGTATACCGTAAAACAAGTGGAGCCAACGCGGTTCTTGTGCCAGGTCAAGGTGGGGTAGAGGGTGTTGCTTCGATTACGCAGACGGCACCCGTTCCATCCGGGAGTGACGACGGATATGGTTTTGCTCGGTACATACGAGGAAGATAGCGTAAAGCCGGATGAGCGGCGGCGCTGGCCGCGGGTTACGTCCCGAAACCGGGTCTGTGTTACGGTGATGGCATCGCCGGACGTTCCACAATTGGAAGGGCATTGCTACTACTGCTGGACACAAGATGTATCGGTTGGGGGCCTCAAATTCGAGGTACATTCGCATGTGCCGTTGGGGGCTATTCTGAAGTTGGATATCCAGTTGGAAGGGCCGAAGGTGGATAAGGCGGCATTTCAGCACATGGGCCGGGTTGCCTGGGAGCAGGAATTCGAGGACGGGGGGCTGATCACGCGCTGGTTGGGTGTCGAGATCACGGAAACCCTGGGTGCTTCCGAACGGTTTCATCAATGGCAGCGGTTGGTCGACGGCTTAGCAACCGCCTGACCGGTTGATCGTGCCCTTGCCTTGTCGTGCCCGACGGAGGCCGACGATCTGCGCTACGTGTGTTTTTCTGTTTCGAATTGGGCGGCGCGCCTGAGGCGATCATTAATAGCAGCTCCTATTCCGGTTGCAGGAATAGGGTCTACGACGATGCAGTCTGCCTGGCATGTGTCCAACGAGCGTAGCGTGTCATAGAGGTTGCGGGCGGCTTCGGCCAGATCGCCCTGTGCGGATAGATTGATGCCGGCATATGCCGGTTTGTCGGGCGTCGGCTGTGGACCAAAGTACATATGTGCTACCCGGTCTTGTGGTGCGTTAGATGGAATCTGGCCAAGGAACAATGGGGTTTTCGGGGCATAATGGCGGGGCATGGTTCCCGGGGCACGAATATCTTCAGCATGTTGTTTGCTGTACGGGTATACGCGGCAGCCGGTTGTGTGCTGGATGTCGGAGATGCTAATGGCACCGGGGCGTAGGAGCCAGATACACTCGTCCCAGAAACCCACAATCGTGGATTCGAGGCCGATGGGGCAGGTTCCGCCATCCACGATGCCATCAGGAGCAGAGCCCAGGGATGCATATACATGGTTTGCGGTAGTTGGGCTGACTTCGCTGAACCGGTTGGCGCTGGGGGCTGCCAAGGGGCAGCGAGTCTGAGCTAGGATTGTACGCATGACCGGGTGTGCGGGCGCGCGTACGGCAACGGTAGGCAGGCTGGAGGTTACAAGATCCGGGATGCAGGGTTGCTTGGGCAGGACGAGGGTCAGGGGGCCCGGCCAGTAGGTGGCAGCCAATTGCCGGGCGGCAGGGGGGGCATCTGCTGCTACGCCGTCTAGTGCCTCCACCCCCGTGATATGCACAATCAACGGATCGAGGGCCGGTCGCTGCTTAATAGCAAATACCCGCTTGACGGCATCGGGGTTACAGGCATCTGCCGCTAAGCCATATACGGTTTCCGTGGGCACGGCAACGACGCCGCCACCGTGCAGGATGGCAGCGGCACGTGTTGCTGTGACAAGATTTGGAATATTGGTTGGCATACGCTTGTTTCCTCTGCGACTGGTATGGCTGCTGGCCTGCCAGTGTACAGCGTTGTTTTCATTTGCGGAATCTTACATCCCGATCTGTGCCTGGTATTGATTCCAGATATGCGCCGGCGTTGTATCGACCTGGATGGGTACGCGGCAGATCGCGGTGGCTTGCCGGGAAAAATAGGCGAGCAAGGGCTGGGTTTGCTGTTGGTAGCGGGCCAGGCGGTTCTGGATGGCCCCGGGGGTATCGTCTGTGCGTCCCGTTCGATCCCCGCCCTGATTCGTGCGGATACGTTGGAGGATGATTTCCGCGGTGGCTTCGAGCACAATCAGGTGTTGTATCCGGACGGTAGCGGCCATAGCGCGGGCTTGGTCGACGGAGCGCGGTAACCCGTTCAGCAAGAGCAGGGTGCCGGGAGGGGTTTCTGTCAAAAAGGCCGTCAGGATTTCCCGGGCCACAAAAAATTCTTTGGGTTGCAGGAGTCTTCCTGATGCCAGTGCCTCGCGTATGATCGTGCTAGCCTGCGGCGAGATCGACTGCTGCGCGCGGGTTGCAGCAATCAAACGAAGCTGGGCGCCGAAATCGAAGTGGCGAACGGGCTGTTGCGGAGAGGATTGTGCGGTAGCGTAGTCACCCAGTGGTGTTTTGCCGGCTCCGGTGGGCCCCATAATGAGGGTGGCGGCAGCAGGCATAGGAGGCATATTCATACTTCTACCTTTTGTAGCAGGGTTTGTAGAATCTGTTCGGTATCGGTATCTGTCAACGCGGTGGAGGGCTGAGACACATGTTGTACAATACGCGCCGGCAGGGTGTCGGCATGCGTGACGACGACCCCTTTTTGGGGGCTACAATCTTCTGGGGGGTGGGATGCAGAAAAAACGAGGATGGGGATAATCGGTGGCGGTGGCAGAGATGCATGCTTCTGCAGGAATTGCTGCAGACACCGGGCAGCAGCCCTGGTTTGCTCGAATGGATCAACATCGGGGTGTTCCCCATCCTGGAGCAGTTCGCCACCCTGCATGCTGAGAGTGCCGTACCAGTGTTTGGTTTCGATGGCAAACACGCCGTTGGGACCTATGACCACATGGTCAATATCGGCCCCGCCAGACGCGCGTACCCAGCCGGGGTGCAGGGCGACACCGTGCAGGACACGATAGGTGCGTGGCAGCGTCGCCAAGGCACGGGCCGTTGTTTCTTCGCCACGCGCACCTTTCACGTGGTTTTGTAAGCGGCGCCGGGCAGTATTTGCGGCTGCCGCCACAAACACCCCGATGCCCAGAAAGAGGCCCCCCAGCACAGGACCGCCAAGTTGCGGGTAGGGGTACAGTGTGCGCAGCAGGTAGCCGAATGCCATAAAAATCAAGAAGAGGGGCCACAGGCTCTTCAGGAGGCCGAGGCTACGGAGTCGGGCTCCGGGGCTGCCGTAGATTCGGGCGGTTGCTGCATCCGGTGGGCGATGTGGCATCATCCGGCCACCGCCGAAAGGGGTTGGCAGACGCTCACGACGAGAAGTGCGGTAAGGGTTCCGATGATGAACCCCATTACGACTTCGAGCCGCGTGTGCCCGAGCAATTCCTTAAGTTTGACTTCCGATAACCGATGTTCCTTGAAGAGTTCCTCGATGATGTCGTTCAGGATGCTGGCCTGCTGCCCAGCCGCGCGTCGGACGGTTGAGGCATCAAACATCGTGACCATGGCAAACACGAGGGCAATCACGGTAGCCGGGGCGTCGAAGCCGAGTATGAGCCCGACGGAGACGGCCATGCCGGAGACGAGTGCCGAGTGCGCGCTCGGCATGCCGCCCGTACTGACGAGGTATTTGAAGTCGAGGCGTCTGGTCTGCACGAGCGCACATAACATTTTGGTGCCCTGCGCAATCGTCCAGGCCCAGAAGGCCGCCCAGAAGCAGGGATTGCTGAAAAGTTGCAGTAGGGTTGACTCCACGGTATATCCTTGCTGTAAACCAGTTTGACACGTGAGCCTATTTTGATGATTTTTGATGCGTGGTCAACCTTTTATCCGCGTTGGTCTGGTTTTGGGAAAAATGCTTGCTATGGCGGTGCATTTCCGGCATAGTGCATAGCTCTTTCGTACATTTCCCAACAAGCAAATCCTATTTGGAGACAGGTACAGGTATTATGGCAGCAAAAATTGATTTATCGAAAATTCGGAATATCGGGATCATGGCGCACATTGATGCAGGCAAGACGACGATGAGTGAGCGTATCCTGTATTACTGCGGTCGCACGCACAAGCTGGGCGAAGTGCATGACGGGGCCGCGACGATGGACTGGATGGACCAGGAACAGGAGCGGGGCATCACGATTACCTCGGCGGCTACGACAGCGGAGTGGAAGGGGTATCAGGTTTCGTTGATCGACACGCCGGGACACGTGGACTTCACGGCCGAGGTGGAGCGCAGTTTGCGTGTGCTTGATGGTGCGGTTGCCTTGTTCTGTGCGGTGGGGGGGGTTCAGCCCCAGTCCGAGCAGGTTTGGCGACAGAGCGAAAAATACAGCGTGCCGAAAATTGCGTTTATCAACAAGATGGATCGCGTTGGCGCAGACTTCTATCATGTGGTCGAGCGCATCCAGACGATTCTAGGTGCAAATGCGGTTCCGGTTGTGCTTCCGATCGGCAAGGAGGATAATCTACGCGGGGTAGTGGATCTGATTAAGATGAAGGCCGTGATTTTTGCGGATGCTGATAGCGGCACGACATTCCATGAGGAAGAGATTCCGGCTGATATGATGGCGGAGGCCGAGGAGTGGCGCAATAATCTCGTGGAAAAGAGCGCGGAACAAAATGATGCGCTGCTCGAAAAATTCCTGGATGGGGGCGAGCTAACGGAAAAAGAGATACTGGCAGCAGTTCGCGAGGCGACGCTGTCACGCGCGATTGTGCCGGTGTACTGTGGTTCGGCGTTCAAGAACAAGGGCGTTCAGCCGATGTTGGATGGGGTGTTGGCGTTTCTGCCGGCTCCTTCGGATGTACCCCCCATTATCCATGCCCATGATGAGGAAAATGTGCGTCATCATTCCGCCGAAGAGCCGTTTTCGGCCCTGGCATTCAAGATTATGAGTGACAAGCATATGGGCAAGGTCACGTACATCCGGTTGTACTCCGGCGTGCTGCATGCTGGTGATACGGTGTTGAATGCCGCCCGCGAGAAAACGCAGCGTGCGGGCCGGATTTTACGCATGCATGCCAACCGGCAGGAGAACGTCGACAAGGCGGTTGCCGGTGAGATTGTGGCGATCGTCGGGTTGAGCGAGACCCGTACGGGTGATACGCTCTGCGACAAGGGGCATCCGATTTTGCTGGAATCGATTGAATTTCCGGCGCCCGTCATTTCGATCAGCATCAAACCGGAAGGGCGAGCCGACAACGATAAGATGGGCGAAGCCCTGCATCGTCTGGCGGATGAGGATCCTACGTTTGTGGTGCATTATGATGACGAAACGGAGGAAACCATCATTTCCGGCATGGGTGAACTGCACTTGGAGGTACTTGTGGAGCGCCTCCGGCGTGAGTTCGGCGTTGCCTGTGAGGTCGGTCGTCCGGAGGTTGCCTATCGCGAGACGGCCTCCCTGCAGACGGAAGGCGATTATAAGCATGCGAAGCAGAGCGGTGGTCGTGGACAATACGGACATTGCTACCTGCGGTTGGAGCCACAGGATCCGGGCCATGGTTTTGCGTTTCTCAACAAGGTGAAGGGTGGCAATATTCCGTCTGAATATATTCCGGCGGTGGAGAAGGGCGTCATTAAGGCCATGCAGAAGGGGCCATACGCGGGGTACCCGGTGGTTGATATGCATGTCACGGTGTACGACGGGTCTTCGCACGATGTTGACTCCAGTGAATATGCCTTCATTGAGGCAGCCCGTGTCTGTTTCCGGAATCTGTTCATGAAGGGGCATCCGGAATTGCTAGAGCCTGTGATGTCGGTAGAGGTAAGCGCCCCGGAGGAGTACATGGGGTCGGTTACGGGGTCGATTTGCTCACGCCGAGGACGCATTGAGAGTATGGATGATCTGCACGGTCAGAAGGTTGTGCGGGGTATGGTGCCGCTTTCCGAAATGTTCGGATACTCGAATGACTTGCGTACCATGACCAGTGGACGCGGAACCTTTACGATGTATTTCGAGCGCTATGAGGCCGTACCCTTCTCGCTGGCCGAGGATATTATCAAGAAACGGCAGGAGCAGAACAAGATCCACTAACCGGATCTGTTTGTACCGCCACCCCGCCAGCCGAAGAACTTCGGATTGCCAAGCCCGGTCCGGTTGTCTATCCTGCGAGTAGGCGTAGGCACTTGATGGGGGTTTGGTGCATTGGTGCTGCGGAAAGTATGGGGGTCGGTTCCATGTCGTATATCCTATTGGGTGCCGTGCTTGATTTGCCGACGTTGCCATTGACCGAACCGGTCCTGATTGTGGCAACGGTCATGTTCCTGGTGCTGGTGCTTCCTTTGCTGGGACGTGTTTTGCGCATTCCCGATATTATCCTATTGATCCTGGCGGGTATGGTGTTCGGGGAAAACGGCCTGGGTTTTCTGGAACTCGGGCAGGCAATTGAGGTGTGGGGCACCGTCGGTTTGCTTTACATCATGTTTCTGGCTGGCCTCGATATCAATGTAACGGATTTTCTGCGGCATCGGAACAAGAGTGTTGTAGTGGGCGGGCTCAGTTTTCTGGTACCGCAACTTGTGGGCACTCTGTTGGCAGTCTGGCTACTGGGTTTTGGCTGGATCCAAGCGATACTCCTGGCAAGTATGCTAGCTTCCTTTACGTTGTTGACGTACCCACAGATCAGCCGCCTGGGCCTAACACGTCGGGAATCTGTTTCCGTAACCGTTGGCAGTGTCCTGATTACGGATACCCTGGCCTTGATCGTGCTGGCTCTGATGGTGGAATTGTACGGGCAGGAGGCGTTTTCCCTGTGGTTCCTGCTGCGCATGGCTTTGGCATTCGGCGTGTTCCTCGTTATTGTACTATGGGGCGTCCCCCGTATCGGACGCTGGTTTTTTCATCATGTCGCGCGTGATGGGGGCGCGCAGTTCCTGTTTGTGTTGGTCGTGGCGTTTCTGGCGGGCTCGCTCTCGCGACTGGCGGGAGTGGAACCGATCATCGGGGCGTTTCTGGCCGGAACGACCTTGAACCGGCTGGTCCCACCCCAAAGTGCCTTGATGAATCGGATTGAATTTATGGGCCGTAACTTGTTTATCCCGTTTTTCCTGATTTCGGTGGGCATGATTGTCGATCCACGGGTATTTCTGGCCGACCGCACGACCTGGTTGGTGGGCGGGTTCATGGTGATTGCGGTGTTTGTAACCAAATATGTAGCTTCGATCGGTGCACAATGGATTCTCGGCTATAGCCGCGATGAGGGGTGGATGATCTTTGGCCTGACGGTAACGCAGGCGGCCGCCACTCTCGCGGCGGTTATTGTGGGCTACGAGATCGGGATCTTTGATGATGCGGTCTTGAATGGCACCCTGATGATGATCTTGGCCACCTGTATGGTGAGTCCCTGGATCACGGAGTATTTCGGGCGGCGGGTTGCGCTGCAAAGCCCGGAGCACGAATCGGCTGGAGAGGAAACAGGCCGGATTCTGGTTGCGGTAGGTAACCCGGAGCGGGCCGAACGGTTGGTGGATCTGGCGTTACTGCTCCGGGGACGTGACAGCCATGAGCCGCTACTGCCGTTACGGGTCGCGATCACGGAGTCGGAGGCAACCAGCGATGTGGCCCATAATGAAAAAATGTTGTTGGAGGTGATTGCGCAAGCGGTTGCGGCGGACGTACCGGTAAGTCCGTTAGTGCGGGTCGCCAGCGGGGTGGCGGACGGCATTCGTCGTGCCAGCATTGAGCTGCGCTCTTCGACGGTGTTGCTAGGGGCCGTAAGTGGCCATGTGATGGGGAGCGCTTTTCTGGGGGGGGTGCTGGAGGATGTGCTGCGCATTTGCCCCGCGCGTATCATCGTCTGCCAGCTCGCTTTACCACTGAATACGGCCAAGCAGATCTTGGTGGCCATTCCACCGAATGCGGAGCACGAGGTTGGTTTTCACGATACGATGTTATTGGTCTGGCGTATGGCCGGGCAAACCGGTGCGACGCTTTCGGTTTTGGCAGCAGACGCCAACCGAGAGGCGATTCAGGCCATCACCAGCGCGTTTGATTTTTCGGTGGAGGCGAGCTGGCCAGCTGCCGGGGCATGGGCTGATGTGCGGCGAGAGCTGCTGGGCCGTCGCGAGGAAGATGTGCTGCGGGTGGTTATTACGGCGCGCGAGGGGGGGCTGTCCTGGCGACCGGGGATGGATAAGCTACCGCGTATGTTGCCGGGTACCGCGCGTGATGTCGGGAATTTGATGCTCTATCCGCCCTTGCCGTCACACGGGCAGGTTGTAGATCTGGATGCCGGTGTTCCTGACATGCCCAATGCCGTGGAGGTGCCAGGTGCCTTACAGGCCGAGCAGGGCATAACCCTGGAGCAGGCTTTGCCCCGGTTGCTGGCTTGTCGCCTGCATGAGAAGGATTTGACGGAGGCGGTGGGATTGTTGCGTCGTTCAGCGCAGGAATTTCCGATAGAGCTTGCGCCCGGGGTTGTGTTGGTGCACGCCCATACGGATGCGGTGCCGGGACCGCAGCTCTATGCCTTGCATCACCCGGATGGGGTGCAGTTGGCAGAAGTTGAGGCACATGTGGTCCTGGTTTTGCTCGGTCCGGAGAGCGGTCCGCCGGATCGACATTTGCGGGTATTGTCAGCATTAGCGCGATATGCGCGTAATGGCGCTGCGATGGAGGCGTTGTGCGCGGCTCCTGACAGTGAGGTACTGACGGAGCGGTTACGCTCGGATATGGTTGCCTTGCTATCTACAGAAGCCTGGTCTTAGCCTGTTTGTCATGCGTCAGGATATAGCTTGCGTGTGCAAGCGGGGCAGATACCGTGACTGAAACGGGCTTCCGGGTGTTTGATCAGGTAATGCTCAATGGGCTGCCATTCGCCATTCGAATCCTTTATGGCTTTGCAGTTTGCACAGATACTTACCATGCCGCGTAATGTCTGGATTTCACGGACGTAGTCGGTAAGGCGGCGATTTTCGTCGCCCAAAACCTGATTCATGTACAGCATCGTCAAGTTGTACTCAATCATGGTCTGGCACTTGCTCATCAGTTTTTCAATGGTAGGCGAAAAAGGGTTATGCTTGTTGTCCAGAATACAAATGGTTCCGAAAGGTTTGCCATCAGGCAGGCGAATCGGAAATCCCAGATAGGCGATCATGTTGCGTTCAATATCGGGGTTGTTCTGCCATTTCGCATCCGCAAGCGCATCGGGTACGAGGAGGGGGTTTTGGGTCTTTATCACTCGCTCGCAATACAGCCCTGAGTCTTGAAAATGGTCTTTGTCGCCGGGGGCATAGGGATTACCAGTGCTTTGACTGGAAAGAAAAACTTCGATGTCGGGTTGCTGCAGCCGCATGATGAGTGCTGCTGGAATCTGACAGAGTTCCGCAAGCAGATCCAGGATTTCTTGCCAGTTCTGCTGCATATCCAGGGAAACGTTGATTTCGTCGATGGTTGTTGTATCAGCGGTTGTTGTGTTGATCATGGCGTCTATCGTGCATACGGGGTATGTTTAGATGTTCAAGTTGCTGCAATCAAATATATCATGTGAGAGATGGACACATCCGTCGAGCATAGAATCAGCATGCATTCGGGTGGTTTGGTTGTTGCGAAAAAAGTGTTCGATTCAGGCGCAGGGCTTCCGTATAGTCAGACCATTTGATGTGCGAAGCGGTTGTCTGATGTTGGGCTTGCAGTTTCGTATAACTGACTGGGGTAATAGCATGCGAACGCATGGGAGGAGCTTTTGGAAGCAAAACATCACACTACGGGACAATCATCCATTCGCATATTACATATGGCGAAGCGTCGCAGCCAGTTCGCTCCGGATGGACCCTTTGCGGATGCGCTGCGTACGTTGGGCACATTGGACATTGTTGAGCAGGGACGCGATTTACCGGCAGATGACGTGTTAGCGCGTATGCGGGCGGCCGATGTGGTTATTACCAACTGGGCCAGCGTGCCGATACCGTTAGCGATGGCAGAGGATCCGGGACGGCTGCGGTATGTTCTCAATTTGGGCGGAACCTGCAAGGCAACCGTACCTATCGAGCTGATCCAGCAGGGCATTCATGTGACGAACTGGGGGGATACGCCAGCCCATGCTGTAGCAGAGGGGGCCATGTCCTTGTTCCTAGCGGTGCTGAAAGATCTGCGGGCCCGGACGGAAGCGGTTGTGGCGGGGAAATGCTGGGGGGCGAAGCGTTTGGGGTTGGCTTCCGGTACTGTGCGCGGCTTGCGGGTGGGTTTGTATGGCTGTGGCGTGATCGGGCAACGCTTCGTGGAAATGATTCAGCCCTTTTCACCGGAGTTGCTTGTGTATGATCCCTATGTTGAAACGGTACCCGCCGGCTGTTCCCGGGTGGATAGCTTGGATGCGTTGTTCGCGAAAAGTGAGGCCGTTGTGATCTGGGCGGGGCTCTCCGAAGATACCCATGGTTCCGTGACGGCACAGCGCTTGTCCCAGTTGCCAGACCACGGGATTCTGGTGAATGCGGCCCGCGGAGAGATTGTGGATCAGGAGGCGCTGTTTGCGGAGCTGCGGACAGGACGTCTGCGAGCCGGTCTGGATGTCCTGGTGGGGGACAATTACCTCCCGCAAGGGCATGAAGCCCATACGTGGCCGAATGTACTGATCACCTGTCATGATATTAATTCCGCGCACTGGCCCGAACGGGACAAGCAGATTTCGTATGCCGAAGAGGTGGCGTTGGCGAACCTGAAGCATTTTCTGGCCGGAACCCCTTTGCGGTTTGTGGTGGATGAGCGGCGGTATCGCTTGATGTCCTGACGTCTTTGGCTCCGCGGCCGTAACTTGCTGTAACATGGAATGATGCATATGAGAAAAGTGGAATGTTTAGATCGTGGATGGCGTTTTTTGCTGGGAGACGATCCGGCGGCAAAAGACCCTGGCTTTGAGGATGCGGATTGGCGGGTGCTAGATGTGCCGCATGATTGGTCGATTGAAGCCACTCCGCAACAGGATGCGCCCGCAGAAGCAGGTGGTGGTTTTTTCCCGGGCGGCGTTGGCTGGTACCGGAAGGTGGTTGCGATCCCGGCAGACTTGGGGGATCGACATGTTCTGCTGGCTTTTGATGGGATCTACATGAACAGTGAGGTATGGTGTAATGGGACTTTCTGCGGCAAGCGTCCTTATGGCTACAGCAGCTTCTGCTATGATCTGACGTCGCATGTGCAACCGGGGACGGATGCGGTGCTGGCGGTTCGGGTCGATAATTCGCATCAAAAAAACAGCCGTTGGTATAGCGGCTCCGGCATCTACCGGCATGTCTGGCTGACGTGGGCCGCGGCCATCCGGATCGGGCATTGGGGATCCTTTGTGACGACACCCGTCGTGAGCCGGGAGCGTGCATCGGTTGCCTGCACGCTGTCCCTGATCAACGAATCCGGAAAAAATGCCGAGATCGAGGTCGAGGCGAGCATTTTGGCGGTTCCGCCGGGGGGCGAGGATGCCGGCAGCTATCGTGAAGGCGCTTGGTGTCCGGCAGGCAAGGTCGGTACCCCACTTGCGACCGAGGTGGAAACGGTTACACTTGCTGCGGGAGCCACCGCAACCGAGCGCCGGATGGAGCTGGCGTTGCGGGAGCCACGCCTCTGGTCACCAGCAACCCCCGATCTGTATGTGGTGCGGGTGGTATTGCGCCGGGGCGCAGAGGTGATCGATGTGTACGATACGCGTTTCGGAGTGCGCGAGCTGCAATTCGATGCCCAAAAGGGATTTTTTCTCAATGGCTCCAATATGAAGCTGCAGGGGGTCAACGAGCATCATGATGCCGGTTGCCTAGGGGCTGCGGTGCCCGACGATGTGGTGCGCCGGCGGTTGCAGATTCTCAAGGATATGGGCTGCAATGCCATTCGGATTGCCCATAATCCCGCATCGCCCACGCTATTGGATCTGTGCGATGAAAAGGGGTTTTTAGTGGTGGAGGATGCGTTTGATGAGTGGAAGGATTCCAAGACCACGTTTGGATACGGACTGTATTGGGATGATTGGTGGGAGCAGGATCTGGTGGATATGATTCGCCGGGACCGGAATCATCCTTGCATCGTCCTCTGGTCGGTAGGGAACGAAATCAAAGAGGTGCGGCAAGGGCGTCCGGAAGGACTCCCGATGATGCGTGCGCTACGAGCGGTTTGTCATCGCGAAGACCCCACCCGCTTGATGACGTGCGGTTGTTGTAATGCGCGGGAGACGTTAGCGGCGGGGTATGGCCCCCTGATGGATGTGTTCGGGTATAACGGTGGTGGTGGCGGCTGTTTCGACTACGAGAAGGATCATGCAACCTACCCGGATATGATCATGCTTGCTACGGAGCATCCGCACACACTCCAGACCCGCGGGGTCTATCGCACGCAATCCTGGTACCGGGATCTGGCGCGTAAACGGGATGCCGTACGCTGGTATCCGTCACCCCGCCTCGGCGCAGAGGCCCGCACGTTGCTGCCACCCGATGGGGACAAACAAGATCAAGGGGTACTGGACCTGATGCACATTCCTGATCTGACCAGCGAAGAACGTTTTACCGGGTTTGATGCGCACTACCAGTCTTCGTATGGTAATGCCATCGTGCGGATGTCGATTCTCGATTCCTGGTACCGGACGCGTGAGCTGCCCTATTTCTGCGGGGAGTTTCGTTGGACGGGTTTTGATTATATTGGTGAGTGCTATGGATGGCCTTGCAAAAGCTGGAATTTTGGTATTATCGACCTGTGCGGATTTCCGAAGGATGCATACTATTTCTGCCAGAGTCAGTGGACGCGCGAACCGATGGTGCACATTCTGCCGCATTGGACGTGGCCGGGACTCGAAGGCAAACAGATTCCGGTTTTGTGTTATACGAACTGTGAGCGCGTTGAACTGTTTCAGGATGGCGTTTCGTTGGGCGTACAACCGCGCAATGATACGACCATGGAACTACGCTGGGATGTTACGTATCGACCGGGAAAACTTGAGGCGATCGGGTATGTTGGCCGAAAGGGCGTCGTGCAGACAGTGCATTGCTGCCACGAAACAGCCGGTATAGCCTGCGGGTTGCGGTTGACCTGCGACGAGGAGCAGATTCGTGCGGATGGGACCGGCATTGCCCATGTGGTTGTCACGGTTATCGATCAGGCGGGACGCTTTGTGCCGTCAGCCAACGAAAAGGTGTGTGTCGCGGTTGAGGGACCGGGGCGGCTGGTGGGACTGGAAAACGGCGATCCGCTGGATCGGACAAACTACAAGGCAGACCATCGCAGTACTTTTCATGGGATGCTGCTGGCGGTGATACAGGCCGGGGAGGATCCCGGCACCATTACTGTTTCGGCACAAGCCGAGGGCTTGGAGCCAGCCCGTTGCCAGGTGCCGACTGCATGCATGCAATAGATGGGGTTTAGTACTGTTTTTCGTACTCCCCTTTGCTGACTTTTTTGAGTTTATGAAATCCGGCCGCTTGGGCGCGATCATCGAAGCCGCTCTGGGATCCGCCGACTTGTGGCGCTGAGATCAGCTTGTGAACGGGGGCCCCGCACTCGGGGCACGCCGTTAATGGTGTATCCGGGATGCGCTGTAGGACCTCGAAACCCCTACGGCAGTGGGGGCAGGCGTGTTCGCTGTCATTGGCTTCGTATTCATAAATTGGCATGCTGCGTATCCTAACGATGCGCGCACGGTTTTGCAATCCTTCCGTCTGGAGGTCCCCTAAAACACGGGCAATAGCGTAGCGGTGCGACTTGTTTCAGAGAACACACGGGACCAGCCGCACTCGCAGTGCAACGGAGGCAGGATGGTTCAGCGCGTTTGGCCTGCGGGGAATAGGCTTGCGTCTGGTGCCGGATTGGCAGACAATGGTGGTTCGTGGGCGAGCAGGAACGATTTGGGGACTACATGGAACAAAAACGGGAAAATGCACATCAATTTCATATACCAGTGATGGGCACAGGGTTTACGCTGGATACGCCGCTGTATATGGCAAAATACGGAATATCCTCGGTCGTATCGATTGTAGATGATATCTTGGTTGAGCAAATGCGGGCTAAGATCAGTCGTGACTATGGACGCCCCTATGAGGCGATTTCGCAACAGGCACCGGATGCCCGTGCAGATCGGATCCGGGCCTATCTAGACCTGCTGGCTGATTTGATTGACGAACAGGTAGCCGCCATGCGGCTTGAACCATTTGAATCCGGCAGCACGATTACGCGGTATTTTGAGATTTTGCCGGATGGACCCCTCCGTGACCAGTACCAGCAGATGCTGGCTTGTGACGATCCGCAGGAGCGTAGCGCAAGAGAGGCGCAACTGCGTGCATCGGTTCAGGTGGGCTCCATTGATGTGAATATCATGACGAAACTCGATCGGTTGCCCAGCGATGCCGAGGGCAATCCCCGGGATCCGCGGTATCGGGATGCCATTGCGGCTTTGCGTGGGTTTGCCACGAGCCGTGTACAGGGGGGTATCGTGTTTTCGGCTGGCTTGAATGCCCCCTTATATTCCTCCTTGGCGGATTATGAGGACTTTTTCCCAGACGCAAACGGGACGTCAAAAAAGAGGGTGATTTTGAAGGTAAGTGATTATCGCTCCGCGATGATCCAGGGGCGATTTCTGGCCAAGCGTGGGATTTGGGTATCGGAATACCGGGTTGAGTCGGGTCTGAACTGCGGGGGCCATGCCTTTGCTACACAGGGAAACTTGCTGGGACCGATCTTGCAGGAGTTTCACGAAAACAGGGTGCGTCTGCGCACGAATCTACACCGGGATTACAGCAAGGCACTGACAGTGCGGGACCGGTTGGCGCCGGACACACCGCGCCCCATGGATGTGACGGTGCAGGGAGGCATTGCAACGCATGCGGAGCATAAGAGCTTGCTGGAGTATTATAAGGTTGACCGGACAGGGTGGGGTACACCGTTTCTGCTGGTACCTGAGGCAACCAGCGTGGATGAAGACCACCTGCAACGCTTGATTGCGGCCCAGGACGGTGATGTTGTGCTGAGCGATAGCTCACCTCTCGGGGTTCCCTTCTGGACGTTGCAAACATCAGCTAGCGAGCAGGAAAAGCGTCGTAAAATTGCAGCGGGTGTGCCGGGCAGTGCCTGCCCGAAGGGCTATCTCATGCTTTCCGATGAAGTCACCGAAAAACCGATATGCCGGGCCTCAAATGAATTTATCCGGTTGAAGCTGGCCGATATCGAAGCGGACCCGCAACTGGTGCCGGAAGCGAAGGCACAGCAGAAAGAGCAAACGCTGGCACGGGCGTGCCTGTGTCATGATCTGGCCGGTGGAGCAGTCCTGAAACATGGTATGCGAAAATCCGCCTATACGGCGATTTGTCCGAGCTTGAGTATTCTGCATTTCAAGGCAGTTCATACCCTGGAGGAGATGGTCGGGCATATCTACGGGCGCTGGTCCCTGTTCAAAGATCATTTTCGCCCCCACATGTTTATCCGCGAGCTGTCGATTTATATTGATTTCCTGCACCGTGAGCTGGATCGTTTTCATCTGTCTGGCGGCGTTCGGAAGTGGAAGTACTACGAGGATTTCAAGCAAAACCTGCTGGATGGGATTTCCTATTATCAGGAAAGTTTTTGTGAGTATGTGCATGAACAGCAAGACCGATTTGCGGCGGACTTGCAGGCTTTGAAAGACAAACTCGAGCGTTTGCCGGTGGATGCTGCGCATCAGGCGTAGGGGTAAATGGCACGTAGGTAAATCCTTTTGCAAAAATATGCGCAAAGCAGGTTCCATAATAAAGAAGGGTCTTCCGCAGAATCTGTGGGTAGGATATGCCATAGCTGATCGCGGGAAGG